>JANNZB010000467.1:0-1724 GCA_031410395.1 Novosphingobium sp. | reverse complement strand
GCCGAGGGGCCGATCACCGCCAAGGTGCGCAGCCTTGCCAAGCCGGTGCCTGTCACACTTGAGGGATCGCTGGGCGACGGCGGCGAAGTGACGATTCGCTTTACCGGCCCGGAGTACGGCGTCGCCCCGGGACAGGCGGCGGTGATCTATGCTGGCGAACGGGTGCTCGGCGGCGGCTGGATCGATTCGACTGAGGCGGCGGGTTGAGCGCTATTTCCAGGGTTCGATAACGCAGCCTTGTCCATCATGAAACTGCGCCGTCTGTACGGATAACAAGGGAAACCGGGCGGTGACGCTCTTCGCCGCCGGATTATCGCTGACGATAATCAGTTCCATGCCCTTTTCGAAATCCTTTTTGCAATCCTCCAGCCCGCGCCCTTCGATATAGCGGCACGAACAGGTGACATGTGCACCAACCGCTGCGCCTGCGTGGGCATAGCCCATGATGGGCGTGCGGAACCACAGGCCCAGCCCCAGAACCAGTGCCAGTACCGCCAGCCCCAACCTGGGCCAGCGTCCGCGTGGCAAGCCTGATCTGATTGCCGCCTTGATCTGCGTTGCGGTTGCCATAGGCCCCGGTTCCCGTGCATGAGGGGCGCGTCATGGTGTCGCGCTGCCGTTCCCTTATCCTCTGCCTGGCCCTGCTGCCAGCCCTTGCCGCTTGCAGCAAGCAGCAAGCGCCACCTCCCCCGCCGCTCAGCCGTGAAGCAGAGGCTGCGGTGGTTGGCGAGCCTGGCGTGCCGCGCACCGCGCTGGTGCGCGCAGTCGATGGACTGTTCACCGATGGCGATGCAGGTGAAACGCGCGCGCTGGTGGTGCTTTCGGGCGGCCACATCGTCGCCGAACGCTATGGCAAGGGCTATGGCAAAACCTCGAAGCTGATCGGCTCGTCGATGTCCAAAACGATCACCGGGGTGATGATCGGCATGCTGGTTTCCGATGGCCGTCTGGCGCTTGATGAAAGCCCGCCGCTGCCGGCTTGGCAGCGATCGGGCGATCCGCGTGGGGGGATTACGCTGCGCCAGCTGCTGCAAATGCGATCCGGCCTGCGCCACAGCGAGGACAGCAATCCGCTTTACGAATCGGGCGAAGTGCGGATGTTGTTCCTCGATGGGCGCGATAATATGGCCGCCTGGGCCGAAGAGCAGCCACTTGAATCCGAGCCGGGGCGCAAGTGGAAATATTCGAGCGCGACCACGGTCATCCTGTCAGACATCGCCGCGCGCGTGCTCACCGACCGGCTTGAGCCAGAGGCGCGGCGGCAGGCGGTTTCCGATTATCTCAAAACCCGATTATTCGAGCCATTGGGGATGAAATCGATGGTGCCAGAGTTCGATTCGGCGGGCACGCTGATCGGATCGAGCTTTATCCATGGGTCTGCCCGCGATTGGGGCCGGTTTGGCGAATTCCTGCGCAATGGCGGCGCGGTCAAGGGCGCGCAGATGCTGCCGCGCGGCTGGATCGAATTCATGACCAGCGCCAATCCGCGCAACCCCGGATACGGCGCGCAACTGTGGCTCAACCGCCCGCAGGCAAATGGCGATGTGGTGCTAATGCCCGGCAAGGCCCCGGCCTCGATGTTCGCCTGCCTTGGGCATCTCTGGCAATATGTGCTGGTGTCTCCCGACCAGAAGCTCACCGTGGTGCGGCTGGGCATAAGCACCACCGATCAGGCCGCGGCGGTGCGCGATCATCTGACCGAGATTGTCGGCCTCTTCTCGAAG
>JANNZB010000466.1:0-2156 GCA_031410395.1 Novosphingobium sp. | reverse complement strand
TGATTTATACCTTTAGATTCGCTCCCATTCGACAATTGAAACTAACACCTCTGCCAATGAATCGATCGTTAAATCGGGGTGATATTCCAATCCTGGTGCTTGGATATTCCCATACTCAGATTCAGTCCGTTTAACTTGAATTGTATGCATACCTAATTGACGTGCGCCGAAAAAGTCCTTGTGGGGATTGTCCGCAATATAAACACTCAATTCTGGTGATATATTTAGTTGTTCTAAAACTAATTTAAATGGAGCCGTACTCGGCTTCCAGTTTTCTCTACCTAGTGCATCTGAAAAAACTACAGCATCAAAAAAATCATCTATTCCTAAAGCAGACCATTTTCGTTTTTGTACCTCCAAATAGCCATCACTTACCAGCCCAATTTTATAGAACTTAGTCAGAATTTTCAATAAATAGACCGCTTCAGGAAAAGGGCGAATATTAGGAGAATGTTGGCGATAGATATCGAGTAGGATCGGAACCAGTTCCGGTCTGTCGATCTTATGAATTGTCAACCATCGATCGAAAGTGTTATTCCTAACTCCCTCACTATAAAGATTGAATAGTGTTGCATATCCTTCTTCTTGACTAATCCCTAAATTTCCTGATGCCCAACTAGCAACTGCTTGAAATCCACTCAATATAAAATCTCTTTCGGAGTACAGCGTATCATCTAAGTCGAAGACGATCGCTTTTAACTTATTCATTAATTATTAGTAAATACTTTTTTTGAAGTTAATAACTATACTCGATCGACTTATTATCGATCGTCAATTGCGATATTATGCCAATTTCGTTAGCTTTGACAAAAATGGCATCATCATAACGTAGCATTGCTAAACCATCTTCCCATTCATCGATCGCTACTTTGGGATATTCGCCCATATATAACTGCATCAGCCAACTAGGGAAGTCCGCTCCGGCTCGATAAGACAAGGGATAACCACCACCAAAACGGGGGTTGATCTCGATAAAAACAATCTGACCATCGGACTGTAAAAAGCACTGGATGGTGATACAACCGATCGCTCCAGGTAAAGATTCGACTACTTGTTTTGCCGCAGCAAGTAAAGCTGGATTTTTGACAGTAATACCTTTGCTAATTTCTCCTGCCCTAGTTTCTATTCTTAATCTAGGAACAATCGATATCGCCTTACCCTGAAAATCAACCAGAATATCGATCGTATATTCTTCGCCAGTAATTAGTTCTTGGATTATCGGATCTTCTACATAATTTGAGAAGAATTTTAGCTCTACTTGATTCTGAATATAATATAGCCCGACACTAGAACTACCAGTATCAGGCTTGAGGATCAGTGGTAAATCTAGTTCTGTAACTTCATCTAATTTATAAATCTTAGGTGTTTTAACACCAATCTTCTCAAAAAAGATACTTGTCTTTTTCTTGCTATGGCAAATCTCATTTGTTGCTACTGACGAAATGAGCAGAGTAACTCCCCGATCTCGAAACTGCTGTTGATGAAGTGATAGGATCTGAAGTTCTGTGTCAATTAAGGGAATAAGTAGATCGATCTCATGTCGAGTGCAGATATCTAGTAAGCTATCGATATAAGTAGGATCGTTAA
The DNA here is from genome assembly GCA_031410395.1 of Novosphingobium sp. Taxonomy (GTDB): domain Bacteria; phylum Pseudomonadota; class Alphaproteobacteria; order Sphingomonadales; family Sphingomonadaceae; genus Novosphingobium. The sequence continues at coordinate 569 of JANNZB010000466.1, read as the reverse complement.
TTTTGGGGACAAGCTCGGCAGTATCGGCTAGTAAACAAGCTGGAGCGTTTTGCTTTGAATCGACAGCAATTATCTGACCACTGATATTAAATTGACACATCGATCTACGAAAAGCTTTCAGTAATTCGACTCTTCTCCCGACACTTGTTAGTAAAATATTCATAAATATATTCGATCTCGATTAAGTTTCGATCTACTATTGGTACTTAATTTGAATGATTTAGCTTTGATTATTCTCGATCTTTATAAATAAATCGAACGATAGTAATTATCACCACCCTATGAAGATAAAAACTATCGTTCGACTGTCATTAGATGGTCTAAACTTCAAGTATTAAGAGTTGTTTCCCATCATCATTGCTTTGCCCATCTTTTACAGCTACTCAAATGCAGCCGCGTGGGGCGACGCAGGCAGATAGCAGTAGTCCCGATTGCTATGGCAATGAGACTGACTTTTACTAAGGTTTTCACGGGGTGAATTCCTGAATGTGTATTCAACACTCTGTATGTTACGCGATAAAAGTCAAGAACTCGAAAAGATCTAAAATATTTTGCAGATAAAAGTCTGG
>JANNZB010000465.1:0-1589 GCA_031410395.1 Novosphingobium sp. | reverse complement strand
CGAAAGTGGCAACGGCATGGCTGGCCTTGTTGGACTGGAGCTGTCCGATGAAGTGGAGGCGAACTTCGGGCCATCGGGTGCGCAGTGCCGGCCACTTGCCTTCGGACTCGCTCACGCGGTTTTCACCGAAATCGATGTGATGCGAGGCCAGGAGAGCTTCGATTTCCACCGCTGAGCGCGTTTTGGAAACGGCGATCAACGTGACTTCGGCGACGTCCCGCTTTGCCAATGCGGCAGCCGCAGCGACCCTCGCGCGTACCTGCAGCAGCGATGGATCGATGTTTGCGGTCATCGTGAAGCTGAACATCCACCGAGCGTCGCGCAACCGGCAGGGCCGACATCAACCCTTGGCAATCCGCACGAAGACATCGATTTTAAAATTTGAAAGCGGTGCCGATGTAAACTGCCTGGCTGTCGCGCCGGGTATCCGACAAGGGAACCAAGCGCTGCTCCACCTCAGGCGCGCGATATCGGACACCGGCTGTCAGATCGATACGTTTGGACAGCGCGTATGATCCCGACATATCGAGCGAATAAGCATTGCCCTGCTGCAGTACGCGCGGCGTGTCGGCCGTCGTCCGGTCAGCCCCAACCGCGACCCGCGTGCTCCATTTCGGCGCATTATAGCTAACGCCGAGGTCCATCGCTTCGCGGCCGCCACTACGGCCCAGATCTACCTTCGCCATGTCACCCGACAAAGCAAACCGCTTCCAACCGATGGCGACACCGAGATTATACGCAATGGGCGCTACGCCCTGAGGCCCGGCCGCAAGCAAGGCGGCGCGATCGCTCGTACGCCCGGCCGATGGCATTTCGGCGCGTACGGCAACGGTCACCGACCGATTGAGACGAACGCTGGTCGTGGCGGGGGTGAACCGCAATCCGTTCGACGCGAACCCGCCGCGCGACAGCAGGGCGGTGAGGCGAGGATCGGTCATCGCCGGCGTGAACGAACCCAGGCCACCACGAGCACTCAAGGACACATGGCTCTTCGCAGATTTGGGGGGGTTATAGGCTCCGATGGCAGGCGAAAGCATCGCGGCGCCGATCAACGCGCCCCCTGCTACCTGACATCCCAACCACGCGCCGCGCACGACTCATCCCCTCACAGACCATCCTGATGTAGCAAAGCGCGCCGACATCGCTAGGGGCCTTGCGCAATTTCGCGCGACTGTGGCAATTCCCACACAGAATCGCATCCTTGCAGGGCGGGCGCGAGCAGGTATAACGCCGTTGCGCTCGCCCATGCAGCCAAGGATCATCATGCCCCGTCGCACCCTTATCATTTTGTCGATCGCGCTTGTCGCGAGCACCGCTGCATGCAGCAAGAAGGAAAAGCCCGGACGCATTGCCGATCTTGCGGCGTCGAAGGTGACGACGATTGGCATATACGCGTATCTGTGGCGCGGGGCGCTGGTCACCGTCTCATTCATGCCGCTTCTCCTGAGCGTTTCGAACGTCGGTGTCATCGTCACCGACTGGTACGTAAACCCCGCTGCGGCGAACGAGCGCATGAAGCTCACCGTGGCCATCCTCGATCAGGATTTGCGCGCCGATGCTCTGCGGGTCGCAGCAAGCCGCCAGGTCAT
>JANNZB010000464.1:0-1526 GCA_031410395.1 Novosphingobium sp. | reverse complement strand
GAGGGCTGGCTGGTCGCGCTGCCGACGGAGACGGTTTACGGCCTTGCCGCGCGGGCTGATAGCGAATCGGCGGTGGCGGCGATTTATCGCGCCAAAGGTCGCCCTGATTTCAATCCCTTGATTGTTCACGTGGCAACGCTTGAGCAGGCGGAGGCATTGGCGCTGTTCGATGACCGTGCGCGGGAATTGGCAGCGCAATTCTGGCCTGGAGCGCTGACGCTGGTGCTGCCTATGCGTGAAGGCGCGGTCATTGCTCCTGCGGTAACCGCAGGCTTGCCGACAATTGCCCTGCGCTGTCCAGCACATCCAGTGATGCAGGCGGTTCTGAATGCAACCCGCCTGCCGCTCGCCGCGCCATCGGCGAACCGCAGTGGCGGGGTCAGTCCGACCAGCGCTGCGCATGTTGCCGAGAGCCTTGGCAATGCCGCAGGGTTGATTCTTGATGGCGGTGAATGTCAGCAGGGAATTGAGTCAACTATTGTCGCGCTGCGGGCAAAATCTTGGTCAGTGTTGCGCCCGGGATCGGTTACCCACGATCAAATTGCCAATGTATTGGGTGAAGCCGCTGACGCCAAGGCGACAGTCGGCACGATTGAAGCGCCCGGACAGCTCGCCAGCCACTATTCACCAGGAAAACCGGTCCGGCTGAATGCGGGCATCGCGCGCCCCGACGAATTCCATATCGGCTTTGGCGCGGTGGGAGGCACGGTTACGCTTTCCGCTTCAGGAGACTTCGCCGAGGCCGCCGCACGTCTTTACGCCTGCCTGCATCTGGCCGCCGCCGCGCCGCATCCGCGCATTGCGGTGGCCCCGGTGCCTGAACAGGGGATTGGCGCCGCGATCAATGACCGGTTGCGCCGTGCGGCTGCGCCCTAGGGTTTTCTGGTCCCGAATCGGAGTAAATAAGAAAACTCTAGTTTTCACTACTTCCGTCAGCCTCAGGGGCATCATCCTTGGTCGGCTCGCCACTTTCACAAACCAGTTTGCCCGAACCCATCGAACTGACCTTGCAGGTGGCACGGCCCTTGACCGTAACCATGCCTGATCCAAGGATTGTAGCCGAAACGTCGCCGTCCGAAGTCATCGTGGCATTTCCCGATCCGGCGATAGTCACCTTGGCGTGATCGGCGCGCAAGGCGGCAAGATCGGCGCTGCCCGATCCGGCGATTGTCATGTCAAGGTTCTTGATCGCCCCGCCGCCGTGCATCGTGCCCGACCCGGCAACGGTCAGTTTGAACGAATCGCCCGAGATTACCCCCGCCTTGACGTCGCCCGATCCGGCAACGGTAACCTTCGCGTCCTTACCCAACTGCGCGGCGTCGATGGTGCCTGAACCCGCAAGCGTCACGTCCTGCGGAGCGGGCATGGTGACATTGACGGTAACCGCGCCGCCGTTCTTCCACGATTTTAATCGCAAGATGCCCAGCGTTCCGCCGCTAAGGGTGAAGCGTAGCTTGTCTGCCACGTTAGCATCGCCATCGACGGTGATCGCCAGCTTCGCGCCCTCAGTGATCTTGACGTGATCA
>JANNZB010000463.1:0-2248 GCA_031410395.1 Novosphingobium sp. | reverse complement strand
CGGCAGCCTTAAACCCGGCGGCACGATCGTTGAACCGACCAGCGGCAACACCGGTATCGGCCTCGCCATGGTGGCGGCGGTCAAGGGTTACAGGCTGATCCTGGTGATGCCCGAATCTATGTCGATTGAACGGAGGCGTCTGATGCTCGCATATGGCGCGAGCTTTGATCTCACCCCGCGCGAAAAGGGTATGAAGGGCGCCATTGAGCGCGCGCGCGAACTGCTCGGCGAAATACCCGGAAGTTGGATGCCGCAGCAGTTTGAAAACCCGGCCAATATCGAAGTTCATGCCCGAACCACCGCGCAGGAGATCCTCACTGACTTCGCCGAGACGCCAATTGATGTGCTTATCACCGGCGTTGGCACTGGCGGGCACCTGACGGGATGCGCCGAATCGCTAAAAAAATCGTGGAGCACGATGAAAGCCTATGCCGTTGAACCCACGCTTTCGCCGGTGATCTCGGGCGGCCAGCCAGCGCCGCATCCAATTCAGGGGATCGGCGCGGGCTTCATCCCGGGCAACCTCCACACCCAATCGATTGACGGCGCTATCCAGGTTGATCCCGCCGATGCCAAGGAATGGGCGCGTCGCTGCGCCACTGTGGAAGGCATGCTGGTCGGAATAAGTTCGGGAGCAACGCTCGCCGCCATATCGCAAAAGCTGCCGGAATTGCCAGCGGGCAGCCGGATCATGGGTTTCAACTATGATACGGGCGAGCGCTACCTTTCAGTGCCAGACTTCCTTCCCGAATGATGCTCGAACGGATTGACTATGATGATCGCGGCACCGCGCTAACCGGTTGGCTGGCAAGGCCTAGCGGTGCCGCGCGGGGGGCGGTGGTGATCTATCCGACCATCGCCAATGTTACTCCTGCAATCGAGCGGAGAGCGGATATGCTCGCTGACGCTAGGTTCGTCGCAATGATCGCTGATTTCTATGGCGAGCCGGTCGTAAGCTTCGAAGCCTCGCGGCCACTGGCGGACAAGCTGCGAGCCGATGTCGATCACTACCGCACACGAGCATCGGCTGCGATTTTAGCGCTGTCCGAGCATCCTGCGGCACAAGGCTTGCGCCTGGCTGCAATTGGCTATTGCATGGGCGGACAGGCGGCGCTTGAAATGGCGCGAGTTGGTCAGCCGCTTGAACTGGCCGCCTGCTTTCATGGTATCCTGGCAACCAATCGCCCTGCCACCGCGGAAACGCCCATCAAGCCCCGCCTGCTGATTTGCCACGGCGATGCCGACCCTATTGTCCCGCGTGAGCAGATTATGGCGTTCTGGGCAGAAATGGATGCCGCACAGGCCAATTGGCATTTCCATTCCTATGCCGGGGTCAAACATGGCTTCACCGATCCCGGAAGCGCAGAGCGGGGAATGGCTGCACTGGGCTACGATGCTAGCGCAGATCGTCAGTCATGGGCGGCACTGAGGTCACTGCTCGACGAAGTCTTTGCTTGAAATTCAGCCTAATCAGGCTGTAGCAAATGCCTCAACCGGCAGTGCCATCATCGCCTCGCTGCCCGCCTCAAGTTTGCGGCGCAGAGCGCCGGCATCAGGGGTAAACCGCTCACCGAAGTAGCGACCAGTCATCAGTTTAGCCTCGTAAAATGCTGTTTCAGTGGTGCCCGCAGCCAGTGCGGCAATTGCTGCCTTACCCATCCGCAGCCACATCAGACCCAAGCTGACCACGCCCATGATGTGCATATAGTGATGCGCGCCTGCCCCGGCATTGTTCGGGTTTGTCAGGCCATTCTGCATCAACCACATCGTTGCTGCCTTGAGCTCGCCATTGGACTTTTCAACGTGACCAGCCAAACCTGCCAGCCGCTCCTCGCCCTTGGCCGATGCACATTCGGCGTCGACCAGCGCGAAGAATGCCTGAACTGCCTTGCCGCCATTCATGCCCAGTTTGCGGCCAACCAAGTCCATCGCCTGCACCCCATTCGCACCTTCATAAATTTGGGTGATGCGCGCGTCGCGGACGAATTGGCTCATGCCGTGCTCTTCAATATAGCCGTGGCCGCCAAACACTTGCTGCATATTGACCGCGGTGTCGAAGCCCTTGTCAGTGCCGTAACCTTTAATAACTGGCGTCAACAGGCTGACCATCGCATCGGCGTCGGCGCGTTCTACTTCTGTGGCTGCCTTGTGCGACAGATCAACCAGCAGTCCGCCCCACATGGCCAGCGCGCGGAAGCCTTCGGTGAATGCCTTGGCGTCCATTAACATGCGCCTCACGTCGGGGTGG
>JANNZB010000462.1:0-2601 GCA_031410395.1 Novosphingobium sp. | reverse complement strand
TCAGGACACTACGTTCCAGAAAAACCGCGTATTTACCAAACCAAAGCCAAGAATACTCAGGAAGCACATGAAGCAATCCGTCCAGTCGAGTTCGCCCGCGATCAGTATGGTTCGGGCGATGAAGCGCGGCTCTATGAACTGATCTGGAAGCGCGCGATTGCCAGCCAGATGGCCTCCGCCTCGATTGAGCGCACCAGCGTAACCCTGCGCGATGGCACCGGGCGGCATGAACTGCGCGCCAATGGTCAGGTGGTAAAATTCCCGGGCTTCCTAGCTGTTTACGAAGAAGGTCGCGATCAAAGGGCGGAGGGCGAAGATGATGAATCGGCGCTGCTGCCCGTGATGAACGCTGGCGATATGCCCGCGAAAAAAGGCGTTGAAGCCAACCAGCACTTCACCCAGCCACCGCCGCGCTATTCCGAAGCCAGCCTGGTCAAGCGGCTCGAGGAGCTCGGCATTGGGCGCCCGTCAACCTATGCCTCGACTCTGCAGGTACTCAAGGATCGCAATTATGTGCGCACGGAGAAAAACCGTTTCTTTGCAGAGGAATCGGGTCGGCTCCTCACAGCATTCCTCGAACGGTTCTTTCCGGTTTACGTCGCCTATGAATTCACTGCCGGGATGGAAGACGAGCTCGATGACGTTTCGGGCGGGCGCGAAAACTGGAAGGTTCTGCTAGCCAAGTTCTGGAAGGATTTTAAGCCCAAGTCCGACGAGGTGATGGAACGCAAACCATCCGAAGTCACCGAGGCGCTCGACGAATATCTGTCCGATTTCCTGTTCCCGCCGAGCGAAGATGGCCACGATCCGCGCCAGTGCCCGCAATGCGTCGAGGGGCGATTGAGCCTTCGCGGCGGGCGTTACGGGGCCTTTGTTGCCTGCTCGAACTACCCAGAATGCAAGTTCACCCGCAAATTTGCGCAAGGCGGCGGCGCGGCGGATAGCGGTGACGGTGAACTGGGTAAGCACCCGGAAACGGGCGAATCTATCTCCCGTAAAGTCGGCCGTTTCGGCCCCTATATCGAGATGGGCAGCGGCAAAGAAGCCAAGCGATCATCGATCCCAAAGGATATCGGCGAAATGTCGCTCGATTGGGCGGTGAAGTTGCTGTCGCTCCCTCGCACGATTGGATTGCATCCGGAAAGCGGCGAGCCGATCACCGCCAGCCTCGGCCGTTATGGGCCATACCTCGCGCACAGCGGCAAATATGCCAAACTGCGCAGCACCGAGGAGATCTTCGAGACTGGGATGAACGCCGCCGTGGTCAAGCTCGCCGAAGCCGCGACCGGTGGGGGCAGAGGCGCGCGTGCCGCTGCCGAACCGCTCAAGCTGTTCGGTCCGCACCCCACATCGGGCGGCGAGATCAAGCTGATGGCTGGGCGCTATGGGCCTTATGTGACCGACGGCACGACCAACGCCACCCTGCCGCGCGACAAACAGCCCGAAACGCTCACCGCCGAAGTAGCGGTACTGCTGATCGACGAACGCGCCGCAAAGGGACCGGCGAAGGGCAAGGGGCGGAAGAAAGCGCCAGCCAAGAAGGCTCCGGCAAAGAAGGCCGCGCAGAAGAAGGCTGCTGCCAAAAGGCCTGTTGGGACTAAGAAAGTGCCCGCTAAGTGAGCGACAAATTCGAACGCCACCGCCAGCCTTGGAAGAGCGAGGAGATTGCCAAGCTTCACATTCTCGCGGGCAAAGGCAAGGGGCTGAAGGAGATCGCCAAAGCGCTAAATCGCAGCGAGGAATCGACCAAGGAACGCGCGAAGACTGACAATATTGCGATCGCCAAGTTGCGTTAAGTCAACGCCGCACCAGCCCCAGCGGTTTGACCACGCCCATATCGAAATGCGTTACTACCCCAGGCGGCGCGTCGCAGACGTTCGGAACCACCGTGCACCCGACCAGCCCGGTCCACGGAATACCGAGGAACGGGTGCCGCCCATCGGCGTCCTCTCCTGCCATCAAGTGGCATTCAAGTGGCGGATCACCCTTGATGCGCACGCGGTATTTGGCCTCGCCCTGTTCCCACAGCGGATCGAGGTCGGTGCCGAGCTGCCAGTAGAAATGATAGACTATTAGCGGCGCGCCGCCCACCCACGCGGTCCACTCATAGTGCTGGCCGCCGCACATGCCCGCCTTCACCACACCGTGCTGATGAACTATGTCCTTTGTGGCCTTTGAGACCTCGAATTTGACCGTGACCTTCTCGATTTCCACCCCAAGTCCTTCGGCGATCATCGCCATTGAGGAGTAGAAAAACTTGTAGGTTTCAGGCGAGCGGCGCGGATTGGCGAGCAGTTCGTCACAGTCCGCGCCAAAGCCCATGATTTCGGTATAAATCATCGGGTTGCGCAGCTTATCGATGATCTCGGTCACCTCGATGCAGTCAATCCGGTTCATCAGGCGGGCGAGGGTGAGCGGCAGGATGTCGCCCGAATAGCCAGGATGAATGCCACATCCGTGGAACGAGCTGTTGCCTTCCGCGCAGGCGGATTCCACCCGCGTGGCATCATCGGGGATCCATTTGTTCGGCAGGAACGGTCCGGCAGGCGAAATGACGTTTTTGCCCGAGGCGAGCAGACGGCAGATGTCGTCGAGCGGCGC
>JANNZB010000461.1:0-17203 GCA_031410395.1 Novosphingobium sp. | reverse complement strand
AACAGACGCTGAAACCATGCGAACATGCAAAAATATCCTCTCTCAATCGCGAGCCCACACGATTCTTCTATTATTGCGAATGCGCTAGATTGATGACAGTTTGACGACAATCGTCCAGCCAAGATTCCGGTGGACTATTGCCGAGCTTGATGACGATCAGCTGGGTCACTTGGCCGCACGAAAACCCGTGCGACTATTGGAAAGTCCCGGCCGATCTGGGCTTCAATCTGCGCGACGGCTGCTTCAACCTGCCGCGCGGTTATGGAATCGTCGAAATCGGCGCTGATAATCACCGTCACCATTTCTGGCGAAGAATGGAGCGTCAGCACCTCGCCCACTTTCATCACATCGGCATGATCCTGCGCGCAGCGGCGAATCGCATCGACCACTTCTGAATCGGCAGCCTCGCCGATCAACAGGCTTTTGGCCTCTTTGAGCAGCAGCACCGCCAGCGCTCCAAGTACCAGCCCGATCAGCACCGAAGCGAAGCCATCCCAGAACGGATTGCCGGTGATCAGGCTGAGCGCAAGGCCCGCTCCCGCAAGCGCGAGGCCGACCATTGCTCCGGTATTCTCAAGCAGCAGCACCAGCGTTGGCGCGTCCTTTGAGTGGCGTATTTCCTGCCAGATCGAGCGGTTGCCGCGCGCCTTGTCAAAATCCTTCTTCGCTTCAATCGTTGACCACCCCTCAAGCGCGCCCGACACCGCCAGCACTATGAAGGCGATCACTGGCGCGGTCGCCGGTTCAGGATGGAGGATGTGGTTCACCCCTTCATAAATCGAAACGCCCGCGCCAAGCGTAAACACCATGATCGCAACCACAAAGCTCCAGAAATAAAGCTCGCGGCCATAGCCGAACGGGTGAAGTGCATCTGCCGGACGCTGCGATTGCTTGCGCCCGTGGAGCAGCAGCAGCTGGTTGGTCGAATCCACGAGGCTGTGCACCCCCTCGGTGAGCATGGCTGACGAACCTGTGACCGCCGCCGCAGCAAACTTGGCCACGGCAATGCCGATATTGGCCCCGAGCGCGATAAGAATTGTGCGGGGTGACCCACTGGCCATGCGGCGTTCCTCTGTCAGACTTCGCGGGGGCTATAGCGGGTTTTGGAGGCAGACATATAGGGGGTGGGTGGTGCCCCGGGTTGCGTAGGTACATTTGGCACGAAGGGTCTTAATCTGGCGACCGAGACAATGTCTGGAATGGGAGGCTTGCGCTCTGGCGGCATAGGCGAACAATCATTGCAATAAAGCCCGTCCAGCGGCCGCGCCAAGCGACACACCCGTCAGCCTTGCCAAGCTTTGTCCGCCGCCATATGTCTTATTTTCAATCCCGTAGGTTCCACCATGAACAGGAACCCCTACTAGTCAAGAGGATACACGGCATGATCACAATCTACCATCTCGGCGTTTCTCAGTCTGACCGGATCGTGTGGCTGATGGAAGAGCTGGAGCTGCCGTACCAACTCGAATGGTTCGATCGCGGCCCGGATAATCTGGCCCCGCCAGAATATCTTGCCCTGCACCCCGCCGCAATGGCACCGGTTATCAAGGACGGGGATCAGATGCTGGCCGAGTCTACCGCCATCGTCCAGTATATAGCCCACAAGTACGGTGGCGGCAGGCTTACAGTAGCGCCCAGTTCAGAACACTACGCCGATTATTTGTACTGGCTGCAGTTCAATAACAACGCCCAGTGCGGTGTGTTTTTGAAGGCGGTGATCGATGGTGCTGGCACAGCTTACGATGGCGGCATCATCGGTAAGGTGGGGCAACGACGCAATGACGGATTGTTCAGGCAAATGAACGATCATCTCGTCGATCATACATATCTGGCTGGCGACGAATTCACCCTTGCCGATCTCATGTCTACCTTCGCAGTTACCACCCTGCCGGCTCTCAGCGGCAGAAACACCATCGACGGCCTTTCAAACATCCAGCGATACGCAAAGCAAATCACCCAGCGTCCTGCGTGGCAACGCGCCATGAAAATCGCCGGCCCGCAAGCGAAACGCCCCGATTGATATATCCAGCCAGTTGACAGAACTTCATCGCACATATTCCAGCCGCCGAATTTTGGACAGGAAGCTGCCCTGCACCGGATTATTGCGTAACTTCAGCAAAGTCCCAAAGCGGAAATTCAAACTACAGCGCCACCATTCCACGCCCCCCTTGCCCCCCACAACCCAGCCGCTAGTCTGCCACTCATGTCTCGCACCATGCTCGCGGCGCTGGCCGCCCTCGCCCTTCCCGCATCCGCGCGCGCCGCGCCGCTTTCGCCTGCTGAAAGCGCTGCAATTGATAAGGCGGTGACGGGCGTACTCGCTGATACTGGCGTGCCATCGGCCGAGGTTGCGGTGGTGCGCGATGGCAGAATTGTTCTGAACAAAGCCTGGGGCAAGGCGTCTGAATCAATCGCAGTTTCGCGGCCTGATCTGCGCTATCAAATCGCCTCGAACTCCAAGCAGTTCCTCGCCGCGCTGATCCTGCTGCTGCGCGATGAGGGCAAGCTGAGCCTTGATGACAAGGTTTCGCGCTGGCTGCCGGAGGTGACGGGGGCGAAGAAAATCACCCTGCGCCAGTTGCTCAACCACACATCGGGCCTTCAGGATTTCTGGCCGCAGGATTACAGTTTTGCCGCGATGGAAAAGCCGGTTCGCCCGCAGGATATTGTCAATCGCTGGGGCAAGAAGCCGCTCGATTATGAACCCGGGACCCGCTGGCAATATTCGAACACCGGCTATGTCGTCGCCGGGATGATCGCCGAGAAGGCTGGTGGCAAACCGCTGTGGGCGCAGTTCGAGGCCAAGATATTCCGCCCGCTCGGCATTCACCCACTGCCTATTGACGAAACCAATGGCCCATCGTTTCCACAGGGCTATCACCGCTTTGCACTTGGACCCGTGCGCGCGGCGACACCGGCAGCAAAGGGCTGGCTGTGGGCGGCGGGCGAGCTTTCAATGACCGCGTCCGACCTCGCCAAATGGGACATCGCCCGGATGCAGCGCAAATTGCTTCCGGCGCGCGATTGGGATGAGCAGGAACGCCCGGTGGTCCTGCGCGACGGGACGACCAATGGCTATGGGCTGGGCATTTACAATACAACCGCGAACGGCAGGCGGAAGCTCGATCATGGCGGCGAATCTGTGGGCTTTCTCTCGCAAAATACTCTGTGGCCCGATGCTGGCGTCGCGGTGGTGGTGTTGACCAATGCCGATTTCGCGGGCGCTCAGAGCGACATCACCGACAAGGTGTCCGCCATCCTGCTGCCCAAATCGGCACAGGCGAATACTGGCGAAGCGTCGCGGCTGGATGACGTTCGCACGCAAATCGCTGCGCTGACCGCGGGCATGCTCGATCCTGCTGCCTATACTGAAAACGCCCGTTATTATTTTAGCGCGGAAACGCTGGGCGATTACCATGAAATGCTAAGCAAATTTGGTGCGCCGACGGCGATCGAAGCGAAGCGAACCCCCAGACTGCGCGGAGGGTTCGTCAACCGGGTGTTTGATCTCAAATTCGGTGAGAGGAAAATGACGCTGATCACCTATGCCGAACCCGGTGAGCATGGCCGCTGGGAACAGTTCATGCTGTCGCCTTGATGGCCAAGACTCAAAGCAACACCTCTACAACCAGCCAATCTTTCGGAACCGCCACCATAGTCCGGCGCACAGGCTGGCTATCAATCCGACCACCAGATAATAGCCATAGCGCCATTCAAGCTCGGGCATGAACTTGAAGTTCATTCCGTAAATCCCGGCAACCGCCGTCGGCACCGCCAGGATCGCCGCCCAGGCCGCCAGTTGCCGCGTCATCTCGCCCTGGCGGTGCTGTTCGAGCAGGCTGGCGGTTTCAACGACGCTCTGCAGCGTTTCCTTCAACCCTTTCATGCGCGCCAGCGCCCGGCGAACGTGATCAAGGACATCGCGGAACCATACATGGGCAGAAGGATCGATCCCCGGCAGCGTTACCATTGCCAGCCGCTCGCACATTTCTTCCATTGGTCCGATTATCCGTTCGAACCGGCGGAACTGACGGCGCAAGCGGAAAATGCGGCGGATGGTTGATTGCTCAGGGAAGGCAAGGATCGCCCGCTCCTCCATTGTCTGAACCGATTCCTCGAGCGCATCGATCAGCGGCTGATAGCCGTCGACGACGAAATCAAGAATGGCGTGGGCAACAAAATCGGGCCCTTCGGCAAGCTTGTCCGAATCAGCTTCGAGCCGGTTGCGCAGATCTCCATGCGCGCGCGTCGAACCAAACCGCACCGAAATGATGAAATCAGGCCCGAGAAACAGCGCCGTCTGGCCGTAGCCGATGACGTCACCGTCAGCCATCGCGGCAGTTCTGGCTATAATGAACAGGTGGCGCGCATAGATTTCAACCTTGGGCAATTGCTGCGGATTGAGCGCATCTTCGACCGCAAGCGGGTGCAGGCCAAACTGCGCACTCACCGCCTCCATCTCTTCGGGCAGCGGTTCGGCAAGCCCGACCCAGTCAAATTCACGCGGTGGCAGCGCAGCGCGCGGCATGCCATCGATGGTGATCGCATGTGGACCCGGTTTCCCGGCGGAATAACGGCGTGCAGCTATGATCGGCATGAGTTCTTGTTACAGCGTCAAACGGCTCTGGCAATCCGCCAAAAATTTGCTTACATCAATGTCAACAACGGAGCGGATGCATGAGCGACGGCGAAATTTTTGATCTGGTAATTGTTGGTGCCGGAATTTCGGGCATTGGCATGGCCGCGCATTATGCAATGAACCTGCCGGGTAAAAGCTATGTCGTGCTTGATCGCCGCGAACAATTGGGCGGGACGTGGGACCTGTTCCGCTATCCCGGCATCCGGTCAGACAGCGATATGTACACCTTCTCGTACCGGTTTGAACCGTGGGGAGAGGAAGAAACCGTTGCCCCGGCTGCGAAGATCCGCAAATATCTTGATCGGGTGGTGGCGAATTACGACATCGCCCCAAAGATGCGTTTTTCGCAGCACGTTGACACGGCCAACTGGGATTCGGCGGCTGGCCTGTGGCGCATTGCATCGACCCAGTCCGATGGATCGGTGAGACAGGTTTGCGGGCGCTTCCTGTTTTTGGGGACCGGTTACTATGACTACGACAACCCGTTTGATGCTCAGCTTCCGAAAATTGATGCATTCAAGGGAACGGTGATCCACCCACAGTTCTGGCCCGAAAACTTTGACTATGCGGACAAGCGCGTAGTCATCATCGGATCAGGCGCCACCGCCGTAACCGTGGTCCCGGCAATGGCGGAAAGCGCGGGGCATGTGACGATGCTTCAGCGCACGCCAACGTGGTACGGGGTGCGGCCATCGCAGGATAAGTTGGCGAACCGCCTGCGCCGAATACTCCCGGCGAAATGGGCGCATGCGTTCAACCGTGCGAAGGCGCAGTGGCTGCACGAATTCCTGTTCCGCCGCGCGCGCAGCAAGCCTGAGGGCGTAGCGGCATTTCTCACCAATTCGGTGAAGACCGAACTCGGCGACAAATACAACGCCGCCGATTTCACTCCTCCCTATAACCCCTGGGACCAACGGTTGTGCCTTGTACCCGATGGCGATATGTTCAAGGCGATCCGCGAGGGCCGGGCGAGCGTGACCACCGGCAACATCGCCGAGATCGCCGCAGATGGGGTTGTGCTGGCCGATGGCCGCAAGATTGACGCTGACGTTATCGTCACCGCCACCGGGCTCAATCTGGCGACGCTGGGCAAGATCAAGGTCAGCGTTGATGGCGAGGCTGTCGAGCCAGCGGATCATTTCTGGTACCGCAACTGCATGTTCTCAAACGTGCCGAATTTCGCTGTTCTGTTCGGCTATCTCAATGCAGGCTGGACGCTGCGGGTGGATATCGTCGCCGATTGGCTGTGCCGGTTGCTGGTGCAGATGGACAAGTGGAAGGTTGATATTGCGACGCCCGAGCTGCCCGATGATCACGAACTTGAATCGTGGCAACCATTCGATCTGTTTTCATCAGGCTACCTCCAGCGCGGCAAACATCTGATCCCCAAAAGCGCCACTAGCGCCCCGTGGCGCATCCACATGTATTACCGCGAGGACAAGGCCGAGCTGAAAGTCGCAGCCATTGACGATGGCTGGATGAAATTTACCCGGCTGGGGGTGAAGGCAGCGGCGTGAGCTTGCCCAATAACCCCCACTCACCTAACCAGCATCCATGTCCGAATCCCGCATCTACACCGCCGCGCTGATCGTCATTGGCGACGAGATTCTCTCCGGCCGCACCCATGACAAGAACATCGCCCAGATCGCCAGCTTCCTCGGCATTCAGGGCATCCGCCTGAAGGAAGTGCGTGTTGTCGCGGATGAAACCCCGGCAATTGTCGAGGCAGTGAACGCGCTGCGCGCGCGCAACGATTATCTGTTCACCACCGGCGGCATCGGCCCGACGCACGATGACATCACCGTCGATGCGATTGCCGAGGCTCTCGGCGTGGCTGTTGTCGTTCACCCTGATGCCCGCGCGATCCTTGATGCCTATTACGAAACCCGCGGCGGGATCACCGAAGCGCGGTTGCGCATGGCGCGGGTGCCTGAAGGCGCCGAGCTTATCCCGAACCGCTATACCGGCGCGCCGGGTATCCGGCATGGCAACCTGTTCATCATGGCAGGGGTGCCGCAGATTACCGCCGGAATGCTCGATGCGCTATCGGGCACGCTCGAAGGTGGGGCAGTGCTGCAATCGGAAACCGTCGGCTGCTGGGTGCAGGAAAGCGAAGTCGCCGAATTGCTCGGCAAAACCGAGCGCGCACATCCGGGCTGCCAGATAGGCTCCTATCCATTCTGGAAAGAGGGTCGGACCGGGGCCAATTTTGTTATCCGGTCAACCGATGCGGAAATGCTCGCTGCCTGCAGCCGGGCGCTGGTAGCTGCACTTGAGGCGATAGAACGTCCGGCAATCGCTGGTGGGATTTAGGGCTGGCCTGATGACGCTTGCCGCCGGTTCGCTGCTGATTGCCGCCTGCGCGGATGGCAACCACGGTGAGATTTTGAACGCCTTCGAGGCCAATCTTTCCGCGCATGACAGCGCCACTGAGGCACTGCGGCTGTGGTGCGCGGCGCGGGGGCTGGCCCGCGATCCGGTAATCACCGCGCAGTTCGTGCGGGGAAGCGATCAACCTCCGCCCGCCGGACTGCACGCGCTGCTCGAAGCTACGTCCGATGAGCCATTGCGTTATCGCCACGTTCGCCTGGCATGCGCAGGCGCGGTGCTATCAGAGGCGCACAACTGGTATGTGCCTGCACGTCTGACGCCCGAAATGAACCGCGCGCTGGCACAAACCGATACTCCGTTCGGCAAGGTTGCCGCCGCGCTGCATTTCACCCGTGAGCCACAATCGAGCACCCCCGGCGCGGGTCACGGCTGCCCCGACGGCGTCATATCCACCCACCGCGCCCTGCTCCGCCTGCCTGATGGCAAGCCGCTGGCGATGGTAGTGGAATGCTATCTGGCAGCCAATCTGGAATCAGGCGGCAACTGACTCCACACCGTGCAGCGATGTGCGGTGCATCATCCGGCCTGATTTCGCCTCATAGGGGATAACCCGGTGCATTGCGCCGGTGTTGTCCCAGACGACGAAATCGCCTTCCTGCCACTCGTGGCGGTAGGAAAAATCGGGCTGCGCTGCCCATTCCTGCAAGCGAACCAGCATCGCGCGCCCGGCAGGCACCGGCATATCAACGATGAAGTCTGCAGTGGTGCCTATTACCATCGATTTGCGGCCCGACTTGTGCGTCCAGACCAGCGGATGCTGCTTGACCAAGCCAATTCCGATCACCGCATCGCGCACCCGCTCGGGAATGGCATCAACGATGTGGCGCAGGCTGGCCTTGACCGAATGCTCGGCGCGCAGGCCCTCCAGCTCGGCCTTTTCCTCATCGGGCAGACCCTCATAGGCGGCATAGGTGCTGGCAAATTCGGTCTGCCCGCCATGCGGCGCGACGCGGCGTGCGGAAATCAGCGTGGCGAAACTGGGCGGGGCATCAATAGTGATCCCATCCATGTGCCAGAAGAACGTGCCAAGCACATATTCGGGCTGCGGGTTGATCTTTTCATCGAGGGTGACCTGATAGATATCCTCCTCCTCGCCAGTATCCTTGTTGATGTGGGTGAGCTGGCGCGATCCGATCAGATCGGTGATCCGCACCTGTTCATCATCGGTCAAATTGAGCTTGGGGAAGACAAGCACGGTACGCTCTTCAACCTTGGCGCGGATCAGCGCGGCAGCTTCATCGGTGAACAGATCGTCGCGGTTATCCCAGACAACGCGGCTGCCGATCTTTGGCTTCACATCTTCAAAGCGGATGGCCACAGCCAATCTCCCATTTCTTTCCTGCCCATGCGCGGGCATTTATTGAACACTTGTTCAGCGTTTTTTGAAGGATTAGTCAAGCCGAGAACGCGTGACAGTCTGGGTGAAATGGACTCTCAAAGACATTCCCTGACGTTCGAGAACGCCATCATGCACATCGGTTCGCCGCACGGTGCGCACCAGCGAACCGCTGAAATGGCGGTTTTGCGTGCATGTTAATCTGTCAGAAAGATCAACCCGCGCAGGCTCGACATAGCGGGGATCAGTTTGAAGGAATTAATTCCATGCGTTTCATTTCCAAAAAGTCGGGCGTTCTCGTCTTCATCGCCATGGCTACTGTGCCGGCGTCATCCAGCCTGTCTGCGCAGCAGCAGGCATCCGCAGATTCCAACATCGTGGTAACCGCGCCGGTGATGATCGCAGGACCAGAAATCAAAGGCGTGATCACCGCGCGCAACGCCGAAAAAATGAAGGTCACCACCGCCGACGGTAGCAGCACCTTCATCGCCATCACCGATGCCACCCGGATAAGAGCTGGTGGCGGGCTGTTTGGCGGCGCGGGCGGCAAGTTTACCGCAGATTCGCTGCTCAATGGCCTGCCGGTTACGGTTAAAACCCTCCAGCCTGCTGACCAAGCGGGAGAGGGCCTTGTTGCGAGTCAAATCACCTTCAAGAATAATGACTTCAAAACCGCAATGATGATCCGCAACGGCACTGCACAACGTTTTGAGGAACAGACCGCAGCGACCGAAGCCCTGCGCGGGCGCATGGGCGATATCGACAAGTACAATATCAAGAGCCCGTCGAACGTCTATTTTGATACCGGCAAGGCCGTGCTCAATCCCAATGCCAAGGCAGAACTCTGCGGTGCTGCAACCATGGCAGAGCGGACGGATAACGCGCTTATGCTGGTAGTCGGCTATACAGATTCGGTTGGCAGCGACGAATATAACCAGGCGCTGAGCGATAAGCGCGCGATGAGCGTCATCAACTACCTCCAGCAAGCCTGCCACTGGAAGCCCTATCGCATGCTGACCCCCACCGGCATGGCCAAGTCTGACCCGCTGGCGAGCAATGACACGCCCGAAGGCAAGGCGCAGAACCGCCGCGTTTCGGTGAATGTGCTGGTGAGCAAAAGCGTTGATGGGCTGTAGGATTGAGTAGGCGAACAAAGGGCCGGGAAGGTTTCCCCTCCCGGCCCTTTGGTTGATCGCTTAACCCTTCCCCCCGAAGAAGAGGAGCAAGCAGGTTACCCGCCCTGAACCGCCGATACGTCAATCTTCAGGCCTGGGCCCATCGATGAGCTGACGCCGATGCGCTGCAGGTACTTGCCCTTGGCACCAGCTGGTTTGGCCTTGACAATGGCATCGACGAATGCATCGAAATTTGCCTTCAGCGCCTCGTTCGAGAACGACAGCTTGCCGATGCCGCCGTGGATGATTCCGGCCTTTTCAACGCGGAATTCGATCTGGCCGCCCTTGGCTGCCTTGACCGCTTCGGCGACGTTTGGCGTAACCGTTCCGAGCTTGGGGTTCGGCATCAGGCCCTTGGGACCCAGCGTTTTGCCCAGACGCCCGACAACACCCATCATATCAGGCGTGGCGATCACGCGGCCATAATCGAGATTACCGGCCAGCATGTCCTCCATCAGGTCTTCCGCGCCAACCCGGTCAGCCCCGGCAGCAAGCGCTGCCTCAGCCTTGTCACCGCGTGCAAACACGGCAACCTTGACATCCTTGCCGGTGCCCGAAGGCAGCACGACCATTCCGCGAACCATCTGGTCAGCGTGGCGGGGATCAACGCCGAGGTTGAGCGCTACTTCAAGGCTCTCATCAAACTTGGTGGTCTTGAGGTCCTTGAGCAGCTGGATGGCTTCATCGACGCCATAGAGCTTCTGGTTGTCACCCAGCTTTGCAGCCAGCGACTTCGATTTTTTGGTTACGCTTGTCATGACCTTAGCCCTCCACAACCTGAAGGCCCATCGAACGGGCCGAACCTTCGATGATCTTCGTCGCCGCTTCGATATCGTTGGCGTTGAGGTCTTTCATCTTGGCCTGGGCAATTTCCGCCAAAGCCGAACGCTTGATCGTCCCGGCAGAAATCTTGCCCGGCTCTTTCGAACCAGACTTGAGGTTGGCGGCCTTCTTGATCATGAAGCTGGCAGGCGCGGTCTTGGTCACGAATGTAAAGCTGCGATCAGCATAGACGGTGATGATCGTCGGGATCGGCATACCGGTTTCAAGGTCCTGCGTTGCGGCGTTGAACGCCTTGCAGAATTCCATGATGTTAACACCGCGCTGGCCCAAAGCCGGGCCGATTGGCGGTGACGGGGTAGCCTTGCCGGCTGCAACCTGCAGCTTGATATAGCCTTCAATTTTCTTGGCCACGAAGGGCCTCCTTTCTTCCTGTTGGATTGCCCGCTATTTCAGGACAAGCCGCAGAGTGAGCGGTCAAACAGGCCCGGCTCAGGACCCTCCCGCGTGGAATCGCTGTGAGCATGTCCCAAGCGAAGCGGGGCCTTTAGGCGAAGTTATCCCGAATGGAAAGCGCCGATTTCAGGCGTGAACGGAGATGGACGCGCGGTCGCGGTGACGGTGCCAGCCAGCGCGGATGGCGCGGCGGGCGGGGCATTCGATCAGGCGATAGGCGGCCTCGCTGGCGAGCAAAGTCAGCGCAACCAGCCCCGTTTGCCATGCCGCCGCGCTCCAGGGCGAAAGCGCGGTACGATCAACCAGTTCCAACGCCGACATCACAATCGGCAGATTGACCAGATAGATGCCGTAGCTGCGATCCCCCAGCCATACCATAACCCGACTGCCCATCAGGTTCGATTTGAGGCACAGCAGCAGCGCTGATGGCCAAGCGATGAGCGTCAGCGGTAGCAGTGGGCTGCAGGCTCCAGTCTGAAACCACAACCCGGCGATCACGCCGAAGGCAAGAACCGGCGCGGGAATAAGCGTCAGCCAGCCGCGCCCGTGCCACAAGGCTTGCCCCAAAAAGAACCCAAGGAGACCGCGCGGCACCGCATCTGCAACCCACGGCCCGCCCGGCTGGCCATGCGCATACAGCATCGCCGCGCCCCATAGCGCTGCAATCCCGCTCGCCCACAACAATGCGCTGCGTCCGGCAAATGCGGAAAGTGCGAACAGTAGGTAGCACAGGCATTCGACTGACAGCGACCACGCCGGCTGATCAAAACTTGCGGCAAATGGCATGATGAAAGCCTGCGCCATGATCAGGTTTGCGCCAAAGGCGAGTGGCGTATTTGCTCCCGTGCCGAAGGTGAACAGCGCGATCAGCAGCAGCAGCACCAGATGCAGCGGATAGAGCCGGGCAAATCTTGCTATCGCAAAATCAGCCAACCCGCCGCGGTTGCTGAGTGCGGAACCGCGCAGATAGACATGGCCGAAGACATAGCCTGACAGCACGAAGAACAGATCGACCATCGTCCAGCCCCAGAGCTGGAGCCAGTGTGCGGTTGCCGCGAGCGGCAATGTCAGCAGTGATTCGGCAAACGGCCAGTTGGCAAAGTGCAAAAACACATGATGCAGCGCCACGCCCAGCGCCGCTAACCCGCGCAGACCATCAAGCCGCACCAGACGGCCTAACTGGTCGCCGCCATTGGCCGCGTCAGGGTTTGACGTCAGGGCAGGTTTACATTCGCCGGACATGGCGGATTTATTAACGAAACGTCGTTGGCATCCGGTTAACAGCGAGCCAAAATGCTGGTCCTACTTGACCAGTTCGACATGCTCGAAATCGAGTTCGACCGGTGTCGCGCGGCCAAAGATCGAAACCGCAACCTTGACGCGGCTCTTTTCGAAATCGAGTTCCTCGACCACCCCGGTGAACGAGTTGAACGGGCCGTCGAGCACCTTGACCGAATCGCCGATCTCGTAATCGACGCTGATGTGCTTCTTGGGTTCGGCAGCAGCGGCATCGCGTGCGCCGAAATAGCGGGCAGCTTCGCGATCAGAAATCGGCTGTGGCTTGCCCTGATTCCCCAGGAAGCCGGTCACTTTCACGGTGTTCTTGATCAAGTGATAAACGTCATCGGTCAGCACCAGCTTGGCCAGGACATAGCCGGGCATGGTCTTGCGGTCCGTCTGCACCTTCTTGCCGCGCTTGACCTCGGTGATCTGTTCGGTCGGAACTTCCACCGATTCTACCAGCGCTTCGAGGCCCTTGCGAACGGCCTCAGAAAGGATCGAATCGCGCACCTTGTTCTCGAAGCCGGAATGGGCGTGAATGATATACCAGCGGGCCATAGCGTCCTCTTGAAATTCTGTCTGAATTGTTACGCGGCGAGCGAAAGCAGGAACTGAACGATCTTGCCGAAGATCGAATCGACGCCAAGGAAGAAACCTGCGAGCACGGTCATCATGATCGCGACGAAGATCCCGGTGGTGACGGTTTCCTGACGTGTAGGCCATGAGACCTTCGACGATTCTGCGCGAACCTGACGGATAAATTCGCCGGGATTGAACTTGGCCATCGGGCGTACTTGCTCTTGCTGCTGCCAGTAACGGCGTCTGTAACGAACGTGTCTTCCGCCTAGGGGACAGGGCCGCCCCGTCGCTGTTGACGGGAGGGGCTGACTGTCTTCCGATGTCGGGATTGATTGCCAGTTAGCGTCTGATTGGCGGTTTTGCAAGCCGGGCGAGCAGCGAAGTTGGCGTGCGGTAAATCACCTCAGCCCCGGCGGGCAGCGCGGCGGGCGGGAGCTCCCCAACATACCACAGATAGTCTGCCTTGGCAGCGGGCGGGAAATGCGAAAGATCAGGGGCTTCGCTGCCCTCCAGCCAGATTTGTTGCGAAGGATCGGCGAAGTCCGGTCCCTCGGTGCGAAGCTGCAGCATGTGGACCCCGGGGATTGCAAAATTGGCGTTGGTCAGCGCGTCCTTTCGCACCGTTGCATAGGCAAAAATGTGGGTGAACGCGGGCTGTTTCCACGCAGATCGATGGCCCGTGACCGCGCCAGCGATTCGCACGCCCTGCGGAAGGTGATCGAGCGCGCCCAAAATCTCAGTCGTTTCGTTGGAATTGGCCTGCCATGCCAGTGTCGACAACCCCAGCCGCAGCGCGAATGGCAGCGCGGCCAGCGCCAGCATCACCGGTCGCGCTTCCCATGTGATCGCCAGCGCGCCGGTCATCAAGGCCAGTGGCACCAGCCGGAAATCGGCAAAATCACCGCCGCCAAGGTGACGCGGCATAACCAGCGACAGCAGTGCGAAGATCAGTGCCGCGCGCCACAGCCGCCCGTCGAGCTTGCCTTTGGCCGCAGCGTAAAGCGGGAGCAGGCCCAGCACCAGCACCGCCATGAAATCCAGCCCCGGCGTCTGGTCATAGAGCCCCATCGCCCAGTTGCTGGCCTTGTCAATCAGCACGCCCGAGCCATAATTGAACCCGCCCGCGCCTGCGCCAGTGGCGAGTGTCAAGCCGAACGGCAGCCACAGCGGCCATGTTGCCAGAGCGCCGCCGGGAATTCCTCCAATCCCGCCGCGCCGATCCCATTCATAGCCGAAAACCAGCACGCCCAGTGCGCCCCAACCTGACAAATGGCACAGCCACAGCAATGGGGCGATCACCAAGAACAGCGGTGCGCGCCAGCGCTTGCCCTCGGCCTTGATCCACAACGCAAAGGCGAGGAACGCCAGTGCCAGCGACAGCGCATAGTTGACAAAGCCGAGCAGCAATGGCGGCGACCAGATCGCCGCCATTGCCAGTAGCGGCCCGGCCCCAATCCCTCTGCCCAGTGCGCGATTGGTGGCGAACAGCCCCAGCACCGTCAGCGGCGCGATAAGGGCGGCGACCAGCCAGCCAGCCCGCTCGAGCCCCAGCAACTTCGCCAAGGGCAGCATAAGCAGATCAACGCCCGAATTGGGCACCAGCCCCCATTTGATCGTATAGAACCGGGCGAGATCGGCGCTACGCCCAAGGTCGGCCATTACATGCCAGCGCGCGAGATGCGCGGGATAATCGGCCATCTGCGGGTAGCGCACTGCGAGCACCGGCAGAGCGGAGAGCAGAGCGAGGAGCAGCGCGATCAGCCAATAATGCCGCGCCGCTAAACCTTTCCCCCGTTCCATCCTCAGGGTTTACCCGGCGGCGCGGGAACGGGCATGGGCACGGGCTCAACCGGCGGCGCGGGATGCGTCAGCGTGGCGAGGAACGAGTGCCGGGTCTGGAAGATAATCTGCGTCCCCTCAGGCAGACTGACCGGCGGCCGCTCACCATAGTACCATAGATAATCTGCCACTTTGGCGGGAGCAAAATCCTTAAGCTCGACCCGTCTGGTTCCACGCACCATGAACCGCTGCGAGGGATCGACCCAGGTCCAGCCCGGTGCCTTTATCTGCAGCATATGCACACCTGGAATGGCGAACTGACAATTGACCAGCGCATCGCGCCGCACGGTGGCCCAGGCGCCGATGTGGCCGTAATTCGGTGTCGGCCACAGCCCGGCGACCTCCTCGAAAGCATAGGAGACTTTCGCCCCGCGCGGAATATCCGCCAGCGCCCGCAGCATCGCCGAAACCTCGGTCGATGTCGCCTGCCATGCCAGCGCCGTTACCGATATACGCACCAGAAACGGCAGTGCCGCAAGCGGCATCAGCCAGGCCGGCGCGCGCCAGTTGATCGCCAGCGCCCCCAGCATCAGTGAAACCCCGATCAGCCGGTAATCGGCATAGTCGCCGCCACCCAGGTGGCGTGGCACAACGGCGGATAGCAGCACCATGATCAGCATCGCCCAGCCCAGCCGCCCATCGAGCTTGCGGAACGCCAGCGCAATCAGCGGCAGCAGACAAAACAGGATCGCGCTGGCAATATCGAGATAGCCCTCGCGGTCGCGCAGCGCGGTTTTCCATTCAACCCATTTGACCCACAGCGGGCGCGGGCCATAGGACATGGAACCCTTTGCCTGCTGTCCGGCGAGCACCGTCGGAACCACCGGCAGCCACAGTGGCCACGTAGCCAATATCGCCGGGATCAGTTTCTTGCGGCGCTGCCATTCATAGCCGAACACCATCACTCCGAGCACGCCCCAGCCCGATTGATGGCACAGCCAGATCACCAGCCCGATCACCACAAACGTCGCCTCGCGCCACTTGCGGCCTTCCGAGCGCACCCAAAACGCAAACGCGAACAGCGCCATCGCAAGGCTCAGGTTGAAATTGAGGAAGCCCATGATCAACGAGGGCGACCATACCGTCGCCATAGCGAGCAGCGAGCCAACGCCCACCCTTCCGCGCAGCGTGCGCTCAACCGTTACCAGAGCGAGGCCGGTCAACACCGGAATCATGATAACGATCAGCCGCCCGCCGGTTTCCAGCCCGAACAGCGCCGACAAGGGAAAGATCAGCAGATCCGCGCCCAGATTGCCCGACCAAGCCCAGCGAAAGCCGTAATACTGATCGATCACCGGGTTGCTGCCATGCGCCAGCATCACGTGCCAGCGCGCCAGATGCGCAGGATAATCGGTCATCGCCGGATAGCGCGCGAGGATTGGCGGCAGCGCCGCCATCAGCGCCAGAGCCAAGGCCAGCAATGTCCACAAGTCGCGCCACCAGGGGGCCGTGCCGTGCCGCCGCCGCGATTGAGGGCCGGAGACTGAAAAAGCAGCTTCAGCCATCAGGCCATTGGACCTTTTCGGGTTCAGACGAAAAACCTGGCAGGAGCGGAGGGACTCGAACCCACGGCCCTCGGTTTTGGAGACCGATGCTCTACCAACTGAGCTACGCTCCTGCAGGTTGGGCGGCGTCTAGTGTTGCGAGGGGGGAATGGCAAGGGCGGTGTTTGCGCGGCCGGGACCGGAGACATGTAATTGCGTGTCTCCGTACGACGATGCAGGCATGGGTTTCGTTTGGGGGTTAAGTAAAGTGGCCCGTAACTCCACAACTTCACGGTAAACGCAGTCACGGAATGCTGTGGGCCGTTAGATCGAGGAGACGCTATTTCAATTAGAGCGTCGTCAGCAAAGTGTAACTTTTAATCGGCTCGTTTTTGACAAACGCGCGCCGAGCTTTGCCACTGCCGTCGAGCAGGGGCTGGGCGCATATGGCGTTCTTAATGTACCACCCAAGATACATATTGAGGGGCGTCTTCTTTTCGGCTCCGTCAGTATAGGCGTCAGTCCCGATGATTTCTTCGTATAGCGTCTTGGCCTCAGAGTCAGCCATGAGCTTCTGGATTACTGTCAGAGTAAAATGTTCTGTGAAGCCACCCTCAGCAAAAACCTTCCGAGCTTCCCCTTGAGCTAATGCGAAGAGGTCCTTTGTATTTTTCAGTTCGCGCTTCCGATCTTCTGGCAGGTGTAGGATCACTGCCTGCTCCAACACGTCCTGCATGTAAGTCGCTGGTTCGACGCCTTGCGCCGCAGCTTCCTTAATGATGGCTTGGTGCACGTCATTTTTCAGGCGCAGTGAGACGCGAGTGGTGGTGTCTGAGGTCATTTCAATCTCCTGTCTACAAGGTGCGGACAGATGTGGTAGAACGTGAATGGGTCGTTGTCAACAAGGTGCCGTCGAATGTGCTGCGCAGCAGTGTATACGCTGGGTTTGGCACCAACGAGGCTCTGGACTGTGCTGCGCTGGGCAGGACGGAAAGCGTGGGGCGGCCCACCGGTTCGGCAGAATAGCTCGCCGATAAGGAAGCGCGCACCGGCAAGATGCAGGCACCCCAGAGACGGGGACCGTAACCGGTGTTGCGGACATTTGTCGAGGGGGACCCGCAATAGCATGTCCACGGCGCCTTTATTCCATGCTATCTTCCCAATCATGCACGCCCCCGTTGGCCCTATTGATCCCGAACTGCTGCTGCTTGCCTATCGCAGCGGGATTTTTCCGATGGCCGAC
>JANNZB010000460.1:0-4962 GCA_031410395.1 Novosphingobium sp. | reverse complement strand
GCTTGCGAAAGCATGACTCCAAAAAAAATATACACAAGGAATGACATACGCAGAAAACATATTAGGAACTATTGGAAACACGCCTTTAGTAAAATTGAACAAAATAGTAGAAGGAATTGATGCTTTGGTTTTGGCCAAAGTCGAGACTTTCAATCCGGGGAATTCTACCAAAGACAGAATGGCCCTTAAAATGGTAGAAGATGCAGAAGCCGACGGAAGATTAAAACCCGGAGGAACAATTGTCGAAGGAACATCTGGCAACACCGGAATGGGATTAGCTCTTGCCGCAATAATAAAAGGGTACAAATGTATTTTTGTAATTACCGACAAGCAGTCTAAAGAAAAAATGGATATCCTTCGTGCCGTTGGTGCAAAGGTTGTGGTTTGCCCAACCGATGTTGTCGTCCGAGCGGAAATCGCCGCTCCACTTAGTCTGCTGGTAGGTTACGCTTGGCGTTACTGTCCAGTTGTCGTCAAGATCAATGCCTAGCTGGGCGCGCAATCCAAAGACATCACTGGTGTTAAAGTCCTTTTTGACCAACGCAGTATTGGATTGCGTGATTCCCGAGGAAGGGAACCGCCGCGCACGGAACACATTGTCGATGTAACCCGGCGTGCGGTTATACCAGCCCGCCACGCGCAGCGCGATTGCATCGGGTGTTATCGGCACGTTGACGTAGGCCTTGGCCTGTCCTCCCCAGCCGTTGCTCAAGACGTGGCTGACTTCCAGATCGTAGGCAGCGCTGAACTTGCTGGCATCGGGCTTGTTGCTGATGATGCGGATCGTGCCAGCAAGGCTCGACGCGCCGAACAGGGTACCTTGCGGGCCGGCCAGAGCCTCGATGCGGGCGACATCATACAGTTGAAGATCGACCGTGCCCTGAATGGAGGTGACAGGTTGTTCGTCAATATAGGTGCCCACGGTGGGCAAGGTGCCCGAGGCGATCAGGCCGCCATCAGTGGCAACACCGCGGAACACCACCGCCGAATTGCCGGGCGCGCCGACGGAACCGTTGGTGAAGTTGGCGCTGGGGAGGAACTGCATGTAGTCGGCGAAGTTGCGGACCTGCAACTGATCAAGCTTTTGCGTTGAAAGCGATTGCAGACTGATTGGCACCGACTGGATCGACTCGGCGCGTTTTTGCGCGGTAACGACGATCTCGCCCGGCAGCGATTCAGATTCTGCCGGAGCCTGCGCCTGAGCAGCCGCAAACACGGTCATCATCGTCGAGGCGAGGAGTACGGCGGAGATACGGGCCAAATGCGGGCGATTTGCAATCAACATGGTGAGTCCCCGATTTTTTGATCACGCCCTTTATCGAGCTGATTCAGCAGTAATGAGCAGATAATGACCTATTTTGCATAGGCATGCAATAATTTTGTCAAGGGGTGAATTCAGACGGTAATTTCGTCATCCAGCGCCGCGCGCAACGGACCTAACCAGGGGTCAAAGTTGCGCCAGTGATTAAGCGCCGCGGCATTGATCGGATTGCGGACTTGCTGGGCGCTGGCGGTGCGCACCGGGCGGTCACTCAGATGCGGAGTAAGGCAGGCCGTCTCGAATGGTAATCCGCAATGCTCCAGAAGCGCCCGGATTTCAGGTTCGGGGTCGGCAACCAGAGCCTCATGGCTCACCTGGTACACCCGCCCCAACAACACCTCGTCAAAATGCGATATCAGTGCTGCATAGTCGCGCCAGTAGTGGCCCAGATCGATCAGATCATAAGTAAACCCCTGTCCACGTGAAAAATGCTGCTTGAACGCGGAAAAACAGGTTGCCATCGGATCGCGGCGGGCATCTATGATCGTCGCACCGGGCAGGATCAGATGGATCAGGCCGATGTGGGCAAAATTGTTCGGCATCTTGTCTAGGAAGCGCGGCGCAGCAGTCTTTCGCTGAACCCGCGTGCCATCGAGATAGCGCTGGCCCAACGCAAGCCGGTCTTGAGGCGAAAGCGCGAGCAGCGTCCGCAAGTAGCCCGACGGATCGTCATCCTCATGTTTGCCGCGACCGCCCAGATCAGCGGCGATGGTGCCGATATCGGGTAGTTCCATCGTCCCTTCCACCTGGCTGTGCGAAGCAAGGATTTGCTCGATCAAAGTGGACCCCGACCGTGGCAGGCCGACAATGAATATCGGATCGCGGGCTGGATCTCCGCCCTTCGCGCGTGCGGCAAAAGAATCCTTCGTCAGCAACTCCCGCGATTGCAGCAGATGCTGGGTGGTGCGCGCCGCATCATATGGAAGTTGGGCCCGGCGCAGGCTGTTGCCTTCGGCATAATTGCTGAATGCGCGATCCCATTCGCCGGCATCCTCGAATGCCTTGCCGAGCGAGAAATGGAGGTGATAACGATCAGCTGGGGCGCTGGCCGCATCGATTGCCGCCTGCATCGCCGCGCGGTCACTGGCATCCAATGCAACGGTCTTGAGATTGGCGAGGCTCCACCAGGCATCGCCAAAGGTCGGCTCCTGTTCAATCGCGCGGCGATAGGCGGCGATGCTCTCTCTCTGGTGACCCAGCGTCTTGTAGACATGACCGAGACTGATCCACAGCCGTGGCTGCTCGGGAAAGCTATCCAGAATCTTGCTATAGAGCGTGATCGCCTCGTCATATCCGCCGGTGCGAACCAGCACCGCCGCTTTCGCCGCCAAGTGCCCGAGATCGTTAGGATCATCGGCAATCAGCCGCTCGGCCTGCGCCAGCGCAGCCACAAATTTGCTCTGCCGATGGAGCACAGTGACATAATTTGCCCGCGCAGCGTGGAAGGCAGGCGCCAGATCCAGCGCCCGCGCCAACAGCTTCTCAGCATCGGGATAGCGCCCCAACCGCGCCGCGAGTTCTGCCATCATGCGGATCGCGGCAACATCAAGCGGATCGGCGCGCAGCCGGGCGCGCAAGTGCAGCTCGGCGACGTCTAGTCGATCCTGCTGCAAAGCCAGCGCCGCCTCGATCATTGCCGGATCGCGAGTCGCGGCAGCAAGGCAGGCGGCGAGATCGACCTGCATTATCGTCTCAGTCGCGATAGGCCATGGCGAGCACGGCGACCTCGTCAAACACGGTCCATTCTTCGACTACCAGCGGCCCGGTCAGGCGCAAATGGCTCGAGCCCATCATGAACACCTGACGGTCCGAGGGCCACTGATCGCCGAGAATTCCGCCGCGCGCGCTTGAGCCGGTAAGCGTCCAGCGCACCGCCACGATGGTTCCGTCGCTCTCGTCTGACCAGCAGACGTGGCCGATCTCTATGCGGCCATCGGGGATTGAGGCAAGGATCTGGACGATCAGAGTCGACAGCGCAGACAACCCCTGAAACGTGCGCCCACCGCCCGAATGAACAATTACATCGCTGGCATAGAAATTGCCTATCCGGTCCAGCCGCCGATCATTCCACATCCCGTCAAACAGCGCCTGCGCCCAGGCCTCTACCGAACCGGGCGCGTGGCTGAGCACAAGCGGAATGCCGTGGCCAGGGATCTGCACGTATGTCTCACCGCGCGGCACTTCAGCTACAGCGCGCGCGGCTTCATCAAGGTCATAGCCCAGTTGGCGCACGCAGGCGCCGCTATCACGCACCAGCCATTCGGTGTGGATCATGTTGGCCCGGCTGATGCAATCGGCGGCGAAGCGCTGAGCATAGCGCCTGCCGGTGGCCGGGCCATAGGGACCCGCCACGCGGTTGGTGCCGCCGCCAAAGCCCAGATGTGCGGTGTAAAACCCCTGCAACTCGTCGCCGCTCCACGCGACATTGAGGTGGTTGGTATCACCATCGGGCACAGCGGCAATGCCGCCGATGGTTGATTGCACGACGGCTTCGGCCGAGCGAACCACACCATAGGACGAATAAACCGTGCAGGCCGGATCATAGGTGTCGCGGATATAGCCAATCGCGCGGTCCTGCCAGATTTCGTCAGTAATCCGCACAATGTAGTCGACAATATCGGTGAATCGCGGCTCGAACCCGGCCATTGGCTGCACGCGCGTTGTGGGCTGGGTTTCGCCAGCCTCGATCTTGCGGATGCGGCGCACGGCAGGGCGCTTGGGAAGGGAGAAAGGCAATGTGCCAGTTTCGCTCATGTTCAACATTCTCCATCGGGTCGCGGCCAAGTTCTAGCGCGCAGTCGGTTTTCCCAGTGTTTCGGGCAGGCAATACCATAGTCCCGCCGCCAGCACGTATACCACCGCCGCAAGGCTCATGGCAGTTGTAAGCCCCAAGCCTTCGCTGGCCCAAGCTGCAAAAATGGGCGCGCCGAGTGCAATGATATGCCCGGCATGGAACAGTGCAGCGCCATGCGGGCGCAGACGTGGCGGAAAGATTTCGGCAAACCAAGGACCCCAGCAGGTTGTGCAGGTCAGGCCGAAACCGAAAATAACGCCCGCCACGGTGAAACCGGTTACGCCTGCATCGATATGCAGAAACGCCAGCACCGCCGCCGCGCAAACGAAATAGCCGACCAAAGGCAATCTCCTGCCCCACCGGTCTGACAGCCACGCCCAAAAAAAGCTGCCCACCAGCGATCCGGTGCTGATCAGGGCAACGATGCTGCCCATGGCCTGCGCCGACATGTGCTGGTCATTCTTGAGATAGAGCGTCACAAAGCCTTGAAACAGTTGATAAGCATTGAAATCAAGACCAGACAGCATCACGCAACCCACGGTCAGCCAGCGCCAGCGCTTGCTCAGCATTTCTCGCCAGCTTCCAGAAACCTCGCCAGAAGTATCTTCGGCATCATCATAGGCGCGATAGTCCCGATCGCGCGGGATCACTGCGACCAGCACGAAAGCGAGCGGCAACGGCAAGGCTCCTATCCACATCAGGATATGCCACTGACCATCACCCAGCAAGCCGCCCAGCAGCCCGACAAGAATGTTGGCAGCCGGATACATCGCCGAGTTGAGCGCAATCAGCTTGCCTCGAACCCCGGCGGGGAACAGGGCGACCACAAGTCCGGTTGCAACGACAT
>JANNZB010000459.1:0-1936 GCA_031410395.1 Novosphingobium sp. | reverse complement strand
TTCGGGCATGGGTGAAGCGGCGGCGCGGCTGCTGATCGATCTTGGCGCCGAGGTTCATGGTTTCGATTACAAGGCATGCGAATTGCCGCTCGCCAGCTTCACCCAAGTTGATTTGCGCGATCCCGCATCAATCGAAGCGAGCGCTGCTGCGGTTGGCGGCAAGATCGATGCGTTGTTCAACTGTGCCGGTTTGCCCAATGGCTCATTCGATCCGATGGACGTGATGAAGGTCAATTTCATAGGGCTGCGCCACCTGACTGAGCAGGTCGTGCCCATTATGAGCGAAGGTGGGGCAATCGCCTCTATCGCCTCGACCGGCGGGCTCGGCTGGAGCCGCCGTATTCCGACCAACATGGAAATCGGCACCACCACCGGCTGGCAGGGCGCGATAGATTGGTGCGCGGCCAACATGGAAACCGTGGCGGAAGGCTATGCGTTCTCGAAGGAAAACGTCATCGTCTGGACACAATACATGGGCGCGCAACTGATCAAAAAGGGCATCCGCATCAACTGCACCCTGCCCTGCCCCACCCAGACACCGATGATGGCCGATTTCGTCAAGAATTCAGGGCAAGACGTGATCGAGGCGGCGACCCAGCCAATGGGCCGCTATTCCACTCCCTATGAGCAAGCCGCGCCGCTGGTGTGGCTCAACAGCAAGCTCGCAACAATTGTAAACGGCGTTGTCTTGCCGGTTGATGGCGGCTTCATGGGCGGCATCCCGACCGGGCAGGTTGACCTCAGCCGAATGATGCGCCGAGCGAGCTGAATGGTGCTTAATTGCAGCAAAGTGCCGCAGTAACACCGAAATCCCGCGCGAGAGCGCTCGTACGATGAATGAAACGAACTGTTGCCTTTTGGGCACATTGCGCCAGAAAAGATTGAACGCTTGTTCAGTGTGTGCGGTTTAGACTTTGCGCTAAGGCGAAGTCGTGAAATCTTGCACCAGATAAAAGAATTCGTTGCGTCGAATCAGATCCTGAAAAATGGGATCGCTTGGGAGAGAGAAAATGAGAATAAATACGCTCGCGAAGTCGATTCTGCTGGGATCGACCATGTTATGCCTCGCCACGCCTGCCTTCGCGCAAGCTGATACTGCACCACAAGCTGCCGCCGATGAAGATGGCAACAACATCGTCGTCACCGCTCGCCGCGTTGAAGAAAAGCTTCAGGACGTGCCGATTTCGATCACTGTCCTTTCGGCAGCGAAACTGGCGAACAACAACATCACCAGCGCCAAGGACATTGCGACCTACACGCCGGGCCTGACGACCAACAACCGCTTCGGCAGCGACAACACAACCTGGACTGTACGCGGGTTTACGCAGGAACAGCGCACCACTGCTACCGTCGGCACCTATTTCGCCGATGTGGTTGCCCCGCGTGGTTCGGGCGCAACTCAGGGCGGCGATGGTGCCGGTCCCGGTAATCTTTTTGACCTTGCCAATGTGCAGGTGCTGAAAGGCCCACAAGGCACATTGCAGGGCCGCAATTCAACCGGCGGTGCGGTTTTGCTGGTACCCAAGAAGCCAACCGACAAGCTCGAAGGTTATCTTGAAGGTTCAATCGGCGATTACCGGATGAACCGCTTAACAGCCGTGCTCAATCTGCCCTTGGCAAATAGCCTGCGTGCGCGCTTCGGTGTCGATCACCAGCGCCGCGACGGTTATCTGCAGAATGTCGGCAAGATCGGCTTTGGCCCCTATGGCGATGCCGGTGGCAGCATCGATTACTGGGGCGTACGTGGCAGCCTCGTTTGGGATGTTACCCCGGATATTGAGAACTACACCGTCGCGACATATTCGCAGTCAAAAAGCACCGGCGTGATTCCCAAGATCACTCAGGCTTTCTATCGCGATCCTTATACTGGCGCTGCTGGGCTCACGGGCGTTTCGCTCGGAAACGCCTTTGAAACTGCAGGGACTGCAGTTTCGGG
>JANNZB010000458.1:0-1762 GCA_031410395.1 Novosphingobium sp. | reverse complement strand
GGCGATCACCGAAGGTTCGCTGGTCACCTGAAATTCGGGTGCAACCATGCTCCGCGTCGAAATCGTCGTGCCGGGCGGGCTGTAGCCAGGTCGGAAGAAGTTGAACACGCTGGGGGCATGTCCCGGGCTCTGGCCGATGCGGGTGGCCGTCGATGCGGTATAACCGAAAGGCCAAAGGTTGGTCGGTGATGTAACGCCGAAAGCCTTGGCCCATTGCACCAGACGCACCACCGGCTCGCGCAGCTTGCCAAAGCTGGTGCTGTCCACTTGGCCGTCGTCGCGTGCTTCTGTGTCCATCAGGATTGCCCGGATCACAGCCTTCATATCGCCGCGCACACCGCTGCCATTGTTGGCAAAGGTGTTGGCGACGCGGCTTATATAGGCGGGCGATGGGTTGCTGGTCACCAGATGCTGGATCAGCTGCTTGCTGATGAATGGCGGCAGCGTGGAATGGGCAAACAGCCCGTCGAGCGCCGCTTTGCGCGACGTTGTCCCGTCATTGCCCGCCGGAATTGAGATGCCGATAAAGGAGCTGGCGGCGGCTTCATGTCTGGTTGCGACGACCGTCATCGGCACCCGCATGCGATCAGGCGTGGTGTTGTCCGTGCCGGTGAGGGTGTAGCCCGTCCACACCCGCGCAGCCTGCGAGACGTCATTCTGGGTGTAAGTTGGTACGGGGTTGCCGCCTGAAAGGACCAGCGACCCATCCATGTTGAGCTGATTGAGCCCCAGCGTGAACAGCTGCATCAGCTCACGCGCGTAGTTTTCATCGGGGATCGCACCCGTTACAGTGTTGGCTTTCACATTGCCGAGGAAGGTCAGGTAATAGCCCATGCCGACGCTGGTCGAGACGCCTTCCATGATGTCGCGGTAATTGCCGAAGGCATTGTCCCACAGGACATCGAAATAGGCGGCCATGACAAACGGTTGCCACGAGCTGTTGAATCCATCGATTGAGACGACCCATTGATTGAGCAGCGAAAGGCCAACGCGCTGGCGCAGGATATCCGTGCCGCCCATCAGCTGCGACCAGACCATGGCGTCAAAGCCCGCGCTGGAATTGACGTTGGCGGCGACATTATAGCCGCCGGCAATCAGGAAATCCCAGAACTTCTGCGGCCGTGCGAGGGCGAACTGGTTGGTGATCCAGCCGTTGAAGCCTGAGGCGACGACTGTCGAGATATCGGCCTTTGCATATCCGATGGCGGACTGCGCAAGAAACCGCGAAGCTTGTGTGGCAGTAACTGGTGCTGGCGTCGGGGTAGGAGCGGGGGTTGGAGTCGGCGTGCCCGAAATCGGACCGCCGCCTGAACTGCCATCCTCGCAAGCTTCAAGCAGCAGCGATCCCGCACTGGCAAGGCTGACCGCCGCCATGGCACGGTGGGAAACACCGCTTTCATTCAAAGCTTCGATGGGCAGCGGCGCTTCAATCTGCGCTGGCTCGCGAGTCTTTAAGGAATCGGTCAATTTATTCTCCCGCAACCCGCCCGTGCTTGACCCTTATGGGCTCCTGCAAATTGCTAAAGTTTTTCCCGGCAAGGTAAAGCGATATTTAGGATAAGTGCAGGTGCTTATGTCCGCCTTCATCCGGTTCAGCCTGGGCTCTTGAGCGGCGAAGGCGGCGGAGATTGCGCGGGGGCAGCAGCGGCGGGAGCTGGCGCGGGGGGAGCAACGGCCTGATCCCTGGGAGACTGGACCGGTGGCGCGACAGCCTGATCTTTGGGTGGCTGGGCTGGTGACGGATCACCCGCAGGAAGCTGTG
>JANNZB010000457.1:0-4241 GCA_031410395.1 Novosphingobium sp. | reverse complement strand
CCCGGATTCGATGGGCTGGCATGGCAACTCGCTGCTGGTGCGGCGGCATATTGACGTGGTGCTGGCCGAGCCGGTGCCCTTGCCGACTATTGAGCCGCGCGGGGCGATCTGCGCCGATCTGCTGGTGGGCGACGAGCGAATGCGTGTTGTCGGCATGCACCTTGATCTGTCAGGCTTCCGCCGCCGCCACCAGTTGCATGCGATAATTAACCATCTGGCGAACTGCGGCGCCCCCTGCCCAACGGTGCTGATGGGAGACTTCAACCAGTGGTCGCACGTGCGCGGAGCAATGCGCGCGTTTAATGGTGAGTGGCTGGCGCTGGTCCCCGGCAACAGCTTCCCATCGCGCCAGCCCGTGGCCGCGCTTGATCGCATCGTCATCTCTCGGGAGTGGCAGTGCAGCCAGATCGGTGTCCACCACAGCGCGCTGGCCGCACGCGCTTCGGATCATCTGCCGGTGTTTGCGCGGATCGAGACTGCCTGAAAAACAGGCACCTGCCCGCTAATCGGGCGCTGCAGTGCAGCATTTTTCCCTGGCGAACGGGTTAAGTCGCGCAAACAAATGGTAAAGGTGATTTTGGCACGCCCTTTGCAACGACAGCTATGCCGAAAAAGGGTTCGGCAGGCTGACAGGGGTTTTCGATGAAGTTTATCATCGCCATCATCAAGCCGTTCAAGCTGGACGAGGTGCGTGAAGCACTGGGTGCCATCGGTATAGCGGGTATGACCGTGACCGAGGTCAAGGGCTTTGGACGGCAAAAAGGGCAGACCGAAATCTATCGGGGTGCCGAATATTCCACCAACATGCTGCCAAAGGTGAAGATCGAGGTCGCCACCAGCGATGATCTTGCGCCGCAAGTGGTCGAAACGATCCAGCAGGTCGCTTCAACCCAGGCCATCGGCGATGGCAAAATCTTTGTGCTCGATCTGGCTGAGGCCGTGCGCATCCGCACCGGCGAATCCGGCGACACCGCGCTGTGAATAACAGGAGGGAAACAACGATGTTACGCAAAATTCTTTGCGGGCTTGGCGCTTTGGGGGCTTCGATTCTCACCGTCTCGACCGCTTTCGCGCAGGCTACGGCTGCGGCGGGTCCGATCAAAGGCCCAGCCGATCCCGCGGTTCTCGCCACAATGGTCAACAAGGGTGACACCGCCTGGATGTTGATTTCATCAGTGCTCGTTCTGATGATGAGCGTTCCGGGTCTTGCGCTGTTCTATGGCGGCCTCGTGCGCACCAAGAACATGCTGTCGGTGCTGATGCAGGTCTTCATGATCGTTTCGATCGCGGGGCTGGTCTGGGTTGGCTGGGGCTATTCGATGTCGTTTACCAGCGGCGCTGACTATGCGATTGCGGGAAACCAGTTCGTCGGCGGCTTTTCCAAGCTGTTCCTCAAGGGCGTGACGGCATCGACCTATGCTGCGACCTTCTCGAACAACGTTTATATTCCGGAACTGTCCTTCGTCGTCTTCCAGATGACATTTGCCATGATCACCCCCGCGCTGATCGTCGGCGCTTTTGCGGAACGCGTGAAGTTCTGGCCGCTGATGCTGTTCATGGTGCTGTGGATGTCCACGGTCTATTTCCCTATCGCGCACATGGTTTGGTACTGGGCTGGCCCGGACTTCCTCGTTGATGCGCCGACTGACTACGGTTATCTGTGGGGCAAGGGCGCGCTCGACTTTGCTGGCGGCACCGTGGTGCACATCAATGCCGGTATCGCGGGCCTCGTTGGTTGCCTGATGATCGGCAAGCGCATCGGCTTTGGCCGCGAAGCCACCCCGCCGCACTCGCTGACCATGACGATGATCGGCGCTTCGCTGCTTTGGGTGGGCTGGTTCGGCTTCAACGCTGGCTCCAACCTCGAAGCCAACGGCGTGACTGCGGTGGCTTTCATGAACACCATGGTCGCCACTTGCGCCGCTGCGCTTAGCTGGTGCCTGGTTGAACAAGCGCATCATGGCAAGCCTTCGATGCTTGGTGCCGCAACGGGTGCGGTGGCCGGTCTGGTGGCGATCACGCCTGCATCGGGCTTCGCTTCGCCGATGGCCTCGATCGCGATGGGGTTCATCGTCTCGCCGCTGTGCTACGTGTTCGTCAGCTTTGTGAAGAACAAGTTCAAGTATGACGACACGCTCGACGTGTTCGGCGTCCACTGCATCGGCGGCATCTTTGGTGCCATCGCTACCGGTGTGGTTGCCGATCCAGCACTCGGCGGGCAGGGCTGGATTGACTACACGGTATTCCCCGCGGTTGCTGGCGCCTATGACATGGGCGGCCAGGTGATCACCCAGATCAAGGCCGTGGCGCTTACTCTGGTTTGGTCAGGCGTGGGTTCTGCCGTTCTTTTCTACATTGTCGACAAGCTGTTCGGTCTGCGTCCTACCGAGGATGCCGAGCGCGAAGGCCTCGACCTCAACGAACACGGCGAGCGCGCTTACAACTACTAAAGCGCTCGCTGCATGCAATTGGCGGGACAGGGAGAACCTCTCCTCCTCCTCTCTCCCGGTTCCGCCAACCTATGTTCCTCCTGCGAACAACACCTTAAAGGCCCGGGCCAGCCGCCCGGGCCCCTTTTTATGTTTGTTTTTATTAAATCCGCTTGATCCCCCGCGCAGGCGGGAGACTCAAGCAGCTGGGCGGAACTTTGCGCCCGAAGTCCTGAGGCCCCGGCCTGCGCGGGGGAGCGGGACTAGGAGAAGATTAAACGCGCAACGCTCCGCGCACAAAATCAGCGCACCGTTCGCCGATCATTATGGTGGGGGCGTTGGTGTTGCCAGAGATGATCTTGGGCATCACGCTGGCATCGGCTACCCACAGCCCATCGATCCCGCGCAGCCGCAATTGCGGATCGACCACGCTGGCCGCATCCCCGCCCATTCGGCACGTGCCCACCGGGTGATAAATGGTATCGGCACGGCTTCGGATCAGTACATCGAGCGCAGCATCATCATCGAGATCGACGGGAAAGCGATCAGTTAGCCCCAATCCGGCGAGCGCGGGCGCGGCGATTATCCGGTGCATCTGCCGTACACCGGTGCGCAGCACAGCCATATCGCGAGCATCAGTAAGGAAGCCGGGATCGATCTGTGGTGCGTCGCGCGCTCTGGCGCTGGCCAGCCGCACAGTCCCTCGGCTTTCCGGGCGGAGCACACAGGCGTGGCACGAAATGCCGTAACCCCAGACGAGCTTGCGCCCGTGATCTTCGAGCACGGCGGGGACAAAGTGGAATTGCACATCGGGTGCCGGGAGATCGGCTCGTGTGCGCCAAAAGCCGCCAGCCTCGGCCATCGGGCTGGTCATCATGCCTGAGCGGCTGCGGCGGTATTCAGCAAATGCGCGGATCATGGTCAGTGCGCCGCCAAAGGTAAAGCCGATGGGGTCGCGCGACCGTGTCATCCAGCTGCCGACAAAATCGATGTGATCCTGAAGTCCCTCGCCCACCTCGGCGCTGTCATGCACCACCGTAATGCCGTGCTCTTGCAGGTGCGCACCCGGACCCACGCCCGACAGCATCAGCATTTGCGGGCTGGCGAAAGCGCCGCCCGAAAGCACCACCCCGCCGCGCGCGTGCAGCGTTTCGGTTTTGCCATTGGCGGTAATCCGCACCCCGGTGGCACGGCGGTTTTCGATCACGATATTTTCCACCCGCACCCCGGTTCGCACCAGCAAGTTGGGTTTGGCGGTGAGAAAGGCGCGCGCAGCAGACCAACGTTCGCCCGCCTTCTGAGTCACCTGAAAAAGGCCGAAGCCGTCCTGCACTGCACCGTTAAAATCTGCGTTGGCGCTGAGCTGAAGGCTGCTGGCGGCTTCGAGGAAGGCCATGCTGGTTGGATTGAGCCAGTGCTGATCGGTAACCGAAAGTGGTCCGGAACCGCCGTGCCATTCGCTTTCGCCGCGCTCATTGGCCTCAGCCCGGCGGAACCACGGCAGCACATCATCCCACGCCCAGCCGGTGCAGCCCAATGCCGCCCAGTTGCCATAATCCCAGGGATTGCCCCGCAGATAGAGCATGGCGTTGATCGCGCTCGATCCGCCGAGCCCCTTGCCCCGAGGCTGATAGCCTTTGCGCCCGCCGAGGCCGGGTTGGGGCGTGGTATCGAAACCCCAGTTGGCCTTCCCCTTGCGCAAGTTGAGCGCCAGCATACCTGGCGTGTTCACTGCCATGGTATCATTTTCACCGCCAGCTTCGAGCAGACACATGCTCATCCCCGCGTCCTCGGCCAGCCGCGCAGCGGCCG
>JANNZB010000456.1:0-4900 GCA_031410395.1 Novosphingobium sp. | reverse complement strand
GCGGCACCTCACCACCCATCATCTTACTGCAGCAGATCTCGGCAAACTCGCGGCAGAGGCCAAGGTTCGCCATTTGGTGCTTACCCATCTGGGCTTGCCGCCGGGACCCGCCGAACCTTTTGAACCTGCCTTGCGCAGCGGAATCAGCCAATCCTATAGCGGTCCGGTTGATCTGGCGCGTGATCTCGCAAGTTTTGATACCGGCTGCCCCTGAAGGACCTTTGCTTGAAGATTGTGGTCACAGGTGCCGGTGGTTTTGTTGGCCGCGCGATTGTCTCGCGGCTGCTGGCGCGCGGCGAGGTGGTGGTCGGGCTTGATAGTCAGGCTGACGGGATTCCAGTGGGCGCCCAGATCATAGCAGGCGATCTTGGCGATGCTGCGGTGCGCGCTGTCGCGCTGGAGGGTGGGGCTGACGCGCTGATCCACCTCGCGACGGTTCCCGGTGGCGCGGCCGAAGCCGATCCAGCGACTTCGCGCCGGATCAATGTCGATGCGATGTATGATCTTCTGCTTGAGGCCGGCGCGTCCAGCCCAGGTTTACGGGTGGTCTATGCCAGTTCAATCGCGGTTTATGGCGATCCGCTTCCGGCGCTGGTCGATGACAACACGCCGCTATCGCCCAAGATGATTTACGGCGGCCACAAGGCGATGATGGAACACGCGGTTGCCATGCTATCCAATCGCGGGGTGATCGACGGCGTAACCCTGCGCCTGCCGGGCATTCTCGCCCGGCCAAAAGGCCTGAGCGGAATGAAATCGGCCTTCATGTCCGATCTGTTTCATGCGCTTAAAGCAGCCGAAGCCTTCTCCTGTCCGGCATCGGCACAGGGCACAATCTGGGCGCAATCGGTGGCCTGCTGTGCAGCGAATTTCATCCATGCGCTGGATATGGATTCGGCGCTGATGCCGCCGGGAAGGGCGGCCACCCTGCCAGCCCTGCGCATCCCCATAGGCGGGCTAGCTGGCGAAATTGCCGCGCAGTGCGGGGTTTCGGCTGATCTGGTGAATTTCGCCGCCGATGCTGCTCTTGAAGCGGCCTTCGCCGCACAGCCGCCAATCGCCACCGATGCAGCCGACCGTGCCGGTTTTGTACATGATGGCAATCCTGCTACACTCGTCGCCAGCGCCCTCTCGACTTTATAACAGAAGGGGGCCGGAGAGATGGCGATGCGGTTCGGACGGCTCGATCTTAACCTGCTGGTGGCGCTTGATGCGCTGCTGACGGAAAAAAGCGTCTCGCTCGCTGCAGATCGCCTGTGCCTTTCCCAATCGGCAACTTCCAGCGCGCTTGGCCGTCTGCGCGAATACTTTGTTGACGATCTTCTGGTGGTCAAGGGGCGCCAGATGATCCTGACCACGCGCGCCGAAGAATTGATCGATCCGGTCCGTGCCGTTCTCGATCAGGTTCGCACGACTATCGCGATTGCCCCCCCGTTTGAGCCGGCAACCTCTGATCGCATGGTGCGGATCATGGCAAGCGACTATTCGACACAGGTGCTGCTGGCAGAGGCTTTGGCCTTATTGTCTCATGAAGCACCGAATATGCGCTTTGAAATTCAGCCGATGACTGACAATCCGGTCGAATCGATCGAGCGCAGCTTTATCGACCTGCTGCTCACCATCGATTTTGCGATTTCGCCTGACCACCCCAGTCAGATCGTCTTTGAGGATGACCATGTTGTGGTTGGTGATCGGGATAATCCGGCGCTGCAAGGTGAAGTGACCCGCGAGCGTTATTTTGAACTTGGTCACGTTACCGCCCGCTTCAATCGCGCGCGGATGCCGGCCTTCGAGGAGTGGTTCGTCCGGCGTCAGAAACAGCAACGGCGGATCGAGGTAGTCTCGCCGACTTTCTTGTCTTTGCCCGGCCTGCTGGTCGGCACCCGCCGGATTGCGACCATGCATCGCCGGCTTGCAGAGCAGGTCGTCCGCACCTTCCCGCTGGTGATGCGTGAGCTGCCGTTTGCCATGCCGCCAATCCGTGAGGCGGTGCAGTGGCATATTTCAAACACTA
Source organism: Novosphingobium sp. (assembly GCA_031410395.1). Lineage (GTDB taxonomy): Bacteria > Pseudomonadota > Alphaproteobacteria > Sphingomonadales > Sphingomonadaceae > Novosphingobium. Next base: position 2,886 of record JANNZB010000456.1, on the reverse strand, counting down.
ATGACGCTTCACTGCGCTGGGTGGTTGAACGATTGATGACCGTTGCTGCACGATCTGCCCCAAAACTTGATAACGTTGTTCCTTTGGGGCAACTTGACGAGGGCCACCGCGATCAGCTCGCCGTGCATTTTATGGCCGATTCAAAGACGCGGTAGCTGCTGATCCCGCGATTACGACAAGGTCGGGCAAACTGGCGGAGATTGCTGAAACCGATGGACGGGCGATCTGATTGCGCATCAACCCGTGACAATTTCTACAGCTTCGGATTGCCTGCGCTCCACCTGACGGTCAATTCCATCCCGCTGCCCACCGGGAGCAGCGCAGTTTCCAGGTCCGGCTTGCCGCGCACTGCATCACGATAGAGGCGTACGTCGGCGCGGGCCATCTCCGGCTCGATCATATTGTCCGATATGATAATCGCCTCCTCCGATAGTTTGGGATAGAAGGCATCAAAGCAGGGCAGGTACAGATCCTTCCAGATATCGAGCAGCACAAAGTCCCACGGACCCGGATCGGCGGCGAGCATTTCCAGCGCGTCGCCGCAGCGGAAATCGACCACCTGGGCCAGCCCCGCTTTGGTGAGTTGTTCGCGGGCATGGGCCTGCTTGTAGTCGGCCAGTTCCATCGTCACCAACTGGGCACCAACCGCGCTGGCCGCGTCAGCAAGGAACAGGGTGGAATAGCCATAGCTGGTGCCTAGTTCGAGGATGCGCTGCGGCCGCCGCGCCAGGATCAGCGCGTGCAGGAACCGCCCTGCTTCCAGCCCCACGGGCAGCAGGAATTGGTCGCGTATCGCAAATCCGGCGGGGCCAAGCACTTTCATCCGTGCGCGATCGCTATCAGCGCGAGCCTGATAGGTTTCAAATACAGCCTGCGCTGCCGGGCTGGAAAAGCAGCTTGCTGTCATGCCGCGGCCAGCCTCACCTTCGCCGCAGCCTCGCGCGTCAGCGCCCACTTGAAGGCTGGCAGGGCTTCGATCGCGGCGCGGTGGCGCAGGATCGCAGGATAGGGGGAAAGGTCATATTCGCCCTCGGCCGCAGTGGTATAAGCCCAGTAGAAATAGACATCGAGGATCGACCATTCGCCGTACCACCACGGCGCGGCTTGAAGGCGCTCTTCAAGTTGTTTCATGCACGGCGTTATCAATTCCTTGCCGCGCTCGCGCACCGGGGTAATGTCGCCGGTGGTCCAGCGGATCGGCATCTTGTTGGCGCGTACGTAAGGGTGCCAGACCGAACTTAGCCAGAACAGATCAGAATTGAGCCGGGCGCGAGCCCTTGCGTCGCTGGCAACTGGCATCAGCCCCGCCTCGGGGAATGTATCGTTGAGCCACAACAGGATCGCCGCATTCTCACTGAGCAGATCGCCGTCGATCAGCAGCGCAGGAACCTTGCCGCGCGGGTTTGTCGCCTGATAGGCGGGCTTCATGTGCTCGCCCTTCATCAGATTGACCATGACGTCATCATAGGCACAGCCAATGTGCTCCAGAGCGGTCATCGTCACGCGGCTACAAGCGCCGGGGAAATGAAACAGGGTCAGCTCAGGCATTATTTTTCTCCCCGAATTCAATCAGATTGCCCGCACACCAACCGGCCATACCATTCAATCGCGGCATCGTGATCTGGCACCGAATTCCCGCCATAATGGAAAGTGAATTCAGCCACGCCGCCTCAATCCGCTGTCCAGCCGCCGTCGACCAGCATCGATGTGCCGGTAACCAGCGAGGAAGCGTCCGACGCGAGATAAACCACCGCGCCCATAATATCCTCAACCACACCCAGCCGCCCGAGCTTGATCTTGCCGAGGATGTTCGCCCGCGCCACCGGGTCTTCCATGAACGGCTTGGTCATTGGCGTTTCGATAAAGGTCGGCGCGATGGTGTTTGAGCGGATGCCATGCGGGGCCAGATCGAGCGCCATCGCCTTGTTCAAGCCTTCGACCGCCCATTTGCTCGCGCAGTAAAGCGCGCGGGTTGGCCCGCCGATGTGGCCCATCTGGCTCGACATATGGATCAGGCTGCCGCCGATCTTCTCGGCAAACATTTGGCGCACGCAGGCCTGAGCGACAAAGAAAGCCGAGCGGGTGTTGAGCCCGAGAACGATATCGAAATCTTCCTCTGTCGATTCCCACATCGGTTTGGGGCGGTTGGTTCCGGCATTGTTGACCAGCACGTGGAAGGCGGAGCGGCTCTCAAAGAAGGTGCGGACGGCGGCGGTATCAGTCACGTCGAGTGTGACGGCGACCGCGCCCTTGCCGATTTGCGCTGCTGCTGTTTCGATCTCGCTGGATGTGCGCGCGAGCAGCGTCACTTCTGCCCCGGCATCAGCCAGTGCCGCCGCTGCCGCCAGTCCGATCCCGCGTCCCGCGCCCGTCACAACCGCGCGGCGGCCATCAAGCCGAAAGCTGGGGGTTCGGGGCAGAGGTTCGCGCATTCTGTTTCCTTCCCCTTCCTCCGACGCGAAGGGGTGATCACTCACGCCCGCGTCAGTTCGCTTGGCACGGCCTGCCCGGCATAGGGCACGTTGCGCCCGCCGAAGCGGCGCACGCGGACATTAGCCTGCTCACCGTGTCCGGCAAAGCCTTCAAGCGCACAAAGTCGGCTGCAATATTCGCCGATCAGCGTCGAAGCCTCGTCGGTCAGCACCCGCTGATAGGTGCAGGTCTTGAGGAACTTGCCGACCCACAACCCGCCGGTAAACCGCGCGGCTTTTTTGGTCGGCAGGGTGTGGTTGGTGCCAATCACCTTGTCGCCAAAGGAAACATTGGTGCGATTACCCAGAAACAGCGCGCCGTAATTGGTCATGTTGTGGAGGAAGTAATCGGGATCGGAGGTCATCACCTGCACGTGCTCGGAGGCGATCTCATCGGCGACGCGGGCCATCTCGT
>JANNZB010000455.1:0-6009 GCA_031410395.1 Novosphingobium sp. | reverse complement strand
CCCGGACCGGTGCGCAAGATCCTGTTGCGCGGCTTTTGCATCGGGCTGGGCATCGCCGGTTATCAGGCTCTGATCCCGGCGGTGGTGCGTGATCGGCTCGACGGTGGTGAATTTGCCTATGGCATGTTGCTGGCAAGCTTTGGCCTGGGCTCTATCGCCGCCGCGCTGGTCGCCGCGCCGGCACGGAGGCGCTGGGGAACCGAGCGCATTATCGGGTTCGGTTCACTGTGCTACGCTCTCGCGCTGGTGCTCCTGCCACGGATCGATACGTTGGGTCCGGTACTGACGATTGCTTTCGTTGCCGGGACCGGATGGGTCACCTGCCTGACCACGCTCAACGTCGCGATGCAGTTTCGCTCGCCCGAGGCCATCCTTGGCCGCTGCCTGTCGATCTATTCGGCGGTGACCTTTGGCGGCATGGCGCTGGGGTCATGGATTTGGGGCGCGGTGGCGGATTGGACCAGCTTGCCCATCGCGCTGACATCAGCTGCGGCATGGATGGCGATCACCGGGCTTGTGATGCCGGTAATAGCGCCGATGCCAAGGCGCGATGAAGGCCGGGTAGAAATTCGCTAGAATTTGCCAGCCCGCCTGCGGTCGATCAGGCTGCTCACACGTTCCTAAGCAAAGTTGTGCCAACCAAGGCGCAACTTAACGTTTTGGCAACCATGTTGCGCCAAAAGCCTGTTTAAGAAGAGCAGGGGCCTGTGGCATGGACAGTTATCGCGGCGAATTTGGCGAATTTCAAGGACTGGGCTCGGGCGAATCTGATTCTGCCGAAGACGAGATCGGCCACGAAGCCCCGCCACCAGCGATCGGCGTTGATGAGCGCCGCATGCAGGTGCGCGCCTACAACCATTGGGCGAGCCTGCTGCAGACCCGTGATTTCCCGACCATCGCCGATCTGGCGACCGGCAGCCTGCCCGATTTTGACCCGTACTCGGTACTGCTCGACTTTTCCGGCGGAACTGAAAATCCGGCAATACGTTATCTTGGCAGCAAGCTCGCCGATGAATGCGGGGTAAAAGCCGAGGCCATCCGCACGCTCGACGATGTCCCCAGCCGCTCGCTGCTTTCGCGCATCACCGATCATTATATGCAAATCCATGCCAACAAGGCACCTATCGGGTTTGAAGCGGAATTTGTCAGCCAGGCAGGTTCGACCATCGCCTATCGCGGCATCCTTCTGCCTTTTTCGGGGCATGCCGATAGCGACGAGATCGACCAGATCTATGGTGTGATCAACTGGAAGGAGCTGGCTGACCAGCAAACCACCGATGCGCTGCTCAACGAGATCGACCGCGCGCTTGAGGGTTTCGCGCCGCGCGAAGCGCTGCCGATGGCCGAATGGGCTGATGGCCCGGCCGATGATGGCATGGACGTGCTCGATCTGGTTACCCCTTTCGACGATGGCGATCATGCCGGCAACTGGCCCACACCCGAATTCGGCGCGCTGGAAGCCGGGGACGAAAAAAGCCTTGCCGATTGGCTGGCATCGGCGCGCGAGCTGGCACAGGCGGCGCAGGGATCAGAAGACCGCACCCGCCAAGCGCTCTATGCCGCGATTGGCCGCGCGTGGGATTTCGCGCTGGCCGCGCAGGATCATCAGGATGATTTTCAGGTGATTGTCGCCGATGCCGGGCTCACCATGCAGGACCGTGCGCCGTTTACCCCGGTGGTCAAACTGGTGTTCGGCGCAGACCATGACAAAACCCGGCTCACCGAATATGCTTCGGCGATGGCGCATGCGCACCGGCAGGGGATTGGCCGCGGCGGGCTCGCGCTGTTCCTTTCGCACGCGCCCGGCGGGCTGAAGGGCGTGGTCAATGCCGAGCGCCGTTTGCGCCGCGAAGACAACGGCAAAACACTGGGCATGCGCGATACCCCGCAAGAAACGCTCGCCAAAAAGCTGCGCGCCATCGAAGTAAGCCCGCTGGCCGGACTGAGCAGCGAGGGTGATGAATTTGCCGTGGTGGTGGTCCGCCGCACAGCGCAGGGCGAAGTGGTTCTGGTCGGCGAGGTGACGGGCGATCCCGGCCTGCTCGAGCGCGCCGCCAAACGCATTCTGGCCTCAACCTAGCAGCTGACTATTCCTAGCCAACTCCGCTCCCACGCGAAAGCGGGGGCCTCAGAAGTCCGGGCAAAAGTTAGCGTCCAGTGGCCTGAGACCCCCGCCTTCGCGGGGGAGCATGGCGCCCCGGTCATTTTGCGCTTAGACATACGCGGATGATCTGCCTTCAGCCCGCGTTCAGGCCGCCGCCGCTTGGGTGCACCGCGATGAAACGCCTTACCCGAATCGCGCTCGCCGCTTCAGCTATCCTGCTGCCGCTCCAGTCCGCATCGGCGCAATCGGTGCTGCGCGATGCCGAAACCGAAGCGCTGTTCCGCGATATGGCGACGCCGCTGGTAACGGTGGCTGGCCTCGAGCCAAAGAACGTCGATGTGGTGCTGGTCAACGATTCCTCGATCAACGCCTTTGTCGCTACCGGCCAGGCAGTTTACCTGAATTCGGGGCTGATCAACGAGGCCAATTCGGCCAATCAGGTACAAGGCGTGATCGCGCATGAACTTGGCCACATAACCGGAGGGCATGCGATTACCGGGGCTCAGGGTGCCAAAGCGGCAACCGGTATCACCCTGCTCTCGCTGCTGCTGGGTGTGGCGGCGGCGGCGGCGGGCGGCGGCGATGCGGCGTTGGGCATTATCATGGCCGGCCAGCAGGCCGCCTTGGGCAAGTACCTCGCCTTCAGCCGCGGACAGGAATCGCAGGCTGACGCGGCCGGGGCGACCTATCTATCAAAGGCCGGGATTACCGGTCGCGGTTCGATCGAATTCTTCAAGAAGCTCGCCAACCAGTCATATCGCATGGGCTATGCCCAGTCTGACATGGACGCATTTCAATCGACCCACCCGCTTGAGGGTGACCGCATAGCCTTTCTGCAGGACGTTTATGAGAAAGACCCTGCATGGAACCGCCCCAGCGACCCGGCGCTCGAGGCACGCTTCAGCCGCGCCAAGGCCAAGCTTTACGGCTATCTTGCCGATCCCAAGGATACGTTGAAAGTCTATCCGATCACCGATACATCGGTGCCTGGACGCTATGCCCGCGCCTATGCCTGGCACAAGGAAGCCTTCCTCGACAAGGCAATGGCCGAGGCAGACGCGCTGTTGGCCAATGCGCCAAACGATCCTTACTTCCTTGAGCTTAAAGGGCAGATATTGCTCGAATCGGGTAAGGCGGTTGAGGCGCTGGTGCCCTTGCGCCAGGCCACCGAAATCACGTTCAACCAACCGCTGATCGCCACAACTTTTGGCCACGCGCTGGTTGCCACCGAAGATCCGAAGTATCTGGCCGAGGCGCAGCGGGTTCTGAAGGCGGCCGTAGCAAAGGACCGCGAAAACCCCGACGCCTGGTATCAGCTCGGGGTGGTCTATGCGCAAAACGGTGATCTGCCGCGCGCGCAGCTGGCGAGCGCCGAGCAAAACGTGCTGACTAACTCGTTTGCTGCGGCGCTGCGCAATGCCGAAGCTGCTGAAACAGCGCTGCCCAAGGGCTCGCCCGACTGGATTCGTGCCCAGGATATCGCGCTTCAGGCGCGCGCGGCGATTGAACAGCAGCGCAAGCACAAGTAGGCAGGGCTGATGATAATGTCAGACCGCTTCGGCAATCGCTTGCCCTCGCTTGCCCTTGCGGCGCTGTGCCTGATTATTGGCGCGGGCGGCGGCTGGTGGTGGCAAGCGCGCCATATCGGCGGTGCTGACAGGGTGGCTATCGAAACGGTGGTCCACGATTACCTGCTTGAACACCCGGAGATCCTGCCCGCCGCGATGCAGGCGTTGCAAAAGAAGGAAGACGTCAAACGGCTGAGCGGCATTCGCGCTGACGTTGAAAAGGCGTGGCCGGGCGAGGTGCTGGGCAACCCGCAGGGCAAGGTGACGCTGGTTGAATTCACCGATTTTGCCTGCACCTATTGCCGCCACTCGGTTGCCGATGTTGAAGCTCTGATTGCCGCCAATCCCGATCTTCGGGTGGTGCTGCGCCAGTTGCCGATCATCGCGCCGACCAGCGCCGATGCCGCCAAGATGGGACTGGCAGCGGCGGAGCAGGGCAAATATGCTGCTTTTCATAAGGCGATGTTTGCGGGTGGACAGCCTGATAAAATCACCATCGAAGCCGCCGCCCGGTCAGTCGGCATCGATCTGGCGCGCGCGGCCCGCGTGATCGCCGATCCGCGTATCGAAGACGAACTGTCGCGCAATATCGAACTTGCCCGCCAGCTTGGTTTCAACGGAACGCCTGCCTGGGTGATCGGTGACACGGTGTTTTCGGGCGCAGTCGGTCAGGAAAAGCTGGCCAAGGCTGTCGCCGAAGCGCGTGGCTGAAATAGTCGGCTGGCGCGGCTGGCTGGCGCTCGCGGCGGCGGTGATTGCCGCGCCGCTGGCCGCACAATCGCAAACCGGCCTGCTGGCTGATCTGCAAGCGCTTCAGGCGGACGATGCGCGGCTGCAAACCATCGGCTTTCGCCTCGCCACGGCGAATGCGGCGTTTTGCGATGACATCCAGCCAGCCTCGGGCCTGTTGCTCGCCGATATGCGCAACTTTGATTCGCCTGATCGCGTTCGCCTTGCGATGAAGGTGAGCGGGGATTTCGCGGTTCAGGCGGCGGCCAAAGCCTCACCCGCTGCCGCAGCCGGTGTGGTCCCGGGCGATGAGGTGGTCTCGCTCGATGGCGAGGATCTGACCAGGCTTCCCGCCAAACGCGCGAATTACACCGCGCGGATCATCGCAGTTCACGACCGGATTGACCGCGCCTTATTGGCACATGGAGCGTTCACGCTCGGGCTTCGCGGGCGGGCGGTGACGATCAGCGGCCAGCCTGCGTGCAGAGGCCGCTTTGAGGTGCAAACCGGCGGGCAGGGTGCAAACGGAGGGCGGGTCGTGGCGGGGGTCAGCCAGAAAATGCTCAGCCTGACCGCGGGCGATAATGAGGCCGCCTTCGTTTCTGCACACGAATTTTCGCACGTGATCCTGCGCCATAGCGCGCGGCTGGCGGTGGAAGGGCGCAAGTCCGCCAATGTGCTCGCCACCGAACGCGAGGCGGACCGGCTGGCGCTGTGGCTGATGGCCAATGCCGGATATGACCCCGAGGCTGCGCCCACATTCCTGCGGCGCTGGGGCCGCAAGGGGCTTGCTGACATGTTTCGGCAAGCAACGCATGACCGCACCGAAACCCGCGCCCGTGCTGCGGAGGCTGAGCTTGCCGTGCTCGCCGCTGCGCCGAAAACCAGCGCAGGCACGCGCGATTGGCGCGGGCACTTCAAACCTTTTGCAACAACCGCTACAACGCAGCGATGACCAGCCTCACCGTCAATGGCCACGCGCTCGATTTCCGGATGGATCCGCAAGTGCCTTTGCTGTGGGCCTTGCGTGATGGTGCCAATCTGACGGGGAGCAAATACGGCTGCGGGGTGGGCGAATGCGGGGCCTGCACCGTGCTGATTGATGGTGCGGCGGTGATGTCGTGCACGCTGTCGCTCGCCGAAGCAGAGGGGCGCAGCGTCACCACGATTGAGGGACTGGGCAAGCCTTCGCTCCACCCGATGCAGCAGGCGATGCTCGATGAAGGGGCGATTCAGTGCGGGTTCTGCACCCCCGGCATCGTCATGGCCGGGGCCGCGCTGCTTGCCAGCAATGCTGATCCCGGCGAGGACGTTATCAAGGCGGCGCTGACCAACCTGTGCCGCTGCGGGGTCTATCCGCGGCTGGTGCGCGCAGTGCAGCGCGCCGGGCGAATCATGCGCGGGCTTGATGGCGGATCAGCGCCAGTTGCCGCGCCGGTGCATAAATCCGCCTGATCCTCAAAATTTCACCCGCGCGGTCAATCGGGCGTTGATCGGCTTGCCACTGGCAATGTTGAAATCGGTGTGCGAGCTGGGGTAATAACGGGTATCGGTGAGGTTCTCGACATTGAGCTGCAAGGAGAGCGCACTGCTGACATTGTAGTACAC
>JANNZB010000454.1:0-1896 GCA_031410395.1 Novosphingobium sp. | reverse complement strand
CGGGCGACCCGCGGCAGATTGAAGCGACGCCCGCGTTCATTGATGCGGTCAACCGCGATCCCAAGGTACGCTTGGTCCTTCACACCGGCGATATTCATTCAGGCAGCGGATTCTGCACGCTCTCTTATAACCGCACCGTCTTGAATCTTTGGAAGCAGTTCAAGGATCCGCTCGTCTACACTCCTGGCGACAACGAATGGGCAGATTGTCAGAAGAGCAAGGAAGGCGGCGGCGTGAAGGTGCCTGCTCCCGCAGTTGACGAATACGTGGACTACGCTGCCGGCCATCCGGTAGCTAATCTGGCACTGGTCCGTTCCATGTTTTTCCCGGAAGCCGGCAAAACTCTCGGTCAGCGCAAGAAGCAAGTGATCTCGCAGGCTGTGGCTTTTGACCCGACGCATCCGGCTGACGCGGAGTATGTCGAGAACGTTATGTGGGTGCAGTCGCAGGTGCTGTTCGTCACCGTTAACATCCCCGGCGGCTCTAACAACGACGATGACCAGTGGTCGACGGGCGCCTTCGGCGCGGCGAAATCGGCGCCTCAGATCCAGGATCAGAAGCAGCGCACTGATGCGGACTTACGTTGGCTTGAGGCGGCATTCGTGAAAGCGCAAGAGGTGGGTGCCAAGGCCGTCGTCATCACCGAACAGGCTGACATGTGGGACCTCGACGGCACGTTGCCCGGCGCCCTCCATATCGCCAAGTACGAACCGTTCATCAGCAAGATTGCCGAGAAGGCCTCGGGCTTCGGCAAGCCGGTATTACTCATCAATGGCGATTCGCACAAGTTCCGCTCCGACAATCCAATGAAGGACGCCGAAGCTTGCACCATCGAAACCGGTGTTGGTGCCGCAACGGCGCCCTGCTCGGACGACGCGTGGGACAATCACGCGAATCTGGCGCTCGCGGTGACGAACATCCATCGTCTGGTTGTGCATGGAAGCACCTTCCCGCTGGAATACCTGCGTCTGAATGTGGAGCCGCTTGCTAACTATGCGGCCAGTGGAAGCCGGTTTGGCCCGTTCAGCTGGGAGCGCGTTATCCCTCAATGACGGGAGCCACCCTGTCAGACTGAGCGCGACTTGGCCCGGAATGCCAGGAATGGTGTTCCGGGCTTGGCTTTCCCCCAACTGGACAGACTTCGCACTATCGGGCAGTAGCTGCAATCGAGTGGGAAGCGCCAAATGGTACTCACGGCGCCCCCGACAATAGCTACTGCTGCACTTCATACCGCGCATAGCCTGACGCCACACGTCGTCAGCGCCAGTCAGCATAGTTGTCGTTCGCAAAAATTGAGCACTGACTTGTTCAACATACTCGGGATGCCGAGTGATCCTGACGCAGGTTGTCATAGTAGGAAGCCAGGGAGCTGGCTGACGAGCTGCCAAGAGACAGCTTCGTATAAAAGTGGAGGTAGAGTCCAAGGGCCTACGTCGGATCGAAACCGGACGCGGCTCTCTCACGGATCCGATCACTTGCGCTACCGGCCACTGGGCTGGGTCAATTCGGCGTGAGTGGCCGCAGCGGACGAATCACCGTCCCACCGAAAATGGTATTGCCGACCCGAATGAACAAGGCCGACGGTGCCTCTATTGGATCGCACAAGGACGCCACATGATACGCGGCACCGTGGTTGCTCGTACCCTCAACCTTAATCATCCGTAAATTCGTATCAGCATGCGCCCCATGTGCGCCGAGAGCAATTTCCGGGATGTGCGCCGTTTCTTCTGTGAACCAGCACGATAGTTCTGGACGGCGCGCCTCTGCTGGGGCTTGAGACAAGATTTAGGGCTCGCTCGAGCATCGGCAATGTGGCTCAGTCCAAGGGCGGTCGAAACACACGATGCACCAGCGGGAGCGATTGCATCATTGAAGCTACTAGGCGCACGCCGAACC
>JANNZB010000453.1:0-3275 GCA_031410395.1 Novosphingobium sp. | reverse complement strand
CCACCAGCCCGCCCTTGGCCGCAGCATAGTTGACCTGCCCCGGATTGCCGGTCGCGCCAACAACGCTGGTGATCGTGACAATCCGCCCAAACCGCGCCTTCATCATCGGCTTGCACGATGCCCGCATCAGGCGGAATGCGGCTTCGAGGTTGATCCGGATCACCGCGTCCCACTCCTCGTCCTTCATCCGCATCGCAAGGTTATCGCGGGTGATCCCGGCGTTATTCACCAGAACATCGATCTTGCCGAGCGTATCGACGGTGGCGGGGATGAGGTGTTCGACCTGTTCGGTGTTGGAAAGATCGCAGGTGATTTCAACGTGATCGTGCCCGTAAAGGTCGTTCAATTCCTCACGGAAGGAACGCAATTTTGACGGGTTGGACCCGGACAAAGCGAGCCGCGCACCTTGTTTTGCGAGCGCATGGGCAATCGACGATCCAATCCCGCCAGATGCGCCAGTGACGAGTGCGGTCATTCCTGTGAGATCGAACATTTTTGATAACTCCTAAAAGGATTGGTTCGCGCAGAGGCGCAAAGGCGCAGAGGCTCCAGTTCTTGCGGCGATGATCGTTGACCATCCGCCGAATCGCTTCCTTCATAGTCTCGCCAGCAAAATTGAGAAGCAGCCCAACGTGCTCCTTGGTTAGACGCAAATAGGTCAGCAATTGCTTGGCACATGCTGCGGTCAATCGTTCGATCGATTTGATTTCGACAACCAATCGCCCGTCTACAAGCAAGTCGATGCGAAACGCCGCCTCAAAACGCATTCCGTCATATTCAAAATCGACCGGCACTTGCCGGTCAACCGAATAGCCGAGGCGTTCAAGACTTCGGGCCAAAACCCTCTCATAAACACTTTCAAGCAAGTTTGGTCCGAGCTCTTTATGAATCCGGATCGCCTGATCTACAACATCAGCACTGACGAGATCGATCGGTTTCAAAAGCTACCTCCTCTCTGCGCCTCTGCGCCTCTGCGCGAACCAAAACCTTAAAGCCCAGCCAGCAGCCCCTCGATATCCGCCATCCCCACGACGCTGGTCACACTAACATCAGCAACCGAGCGCGAGATCATCGGGCCGAGCACCTTGCCGCCGAGCTCAACAAACTGCTCAACCCCGGCGCTCGCCATCCCGATTGCGCTTTCGCGCCAACGAACACGGCCGGTCACCTGTTCTACCAGCAACTGCGCCACCTCGGCAGGGTCGCTTACCACAGCAGCAGTAACGTTGGCGAACAGCGGCACGCGCAACGCACGCGGCGGAGTTATCCCGAGCGCTTCGGCCATGGCATCCGCGGCGGGCTGCATCAGCGAGCAATGAAACGGTGCGGAAACAGGCAACAGAATGCCGCGCTTGATCTCGACTTCCTTGACCATGGCAATGGCACGCTCAATCGCCTCGCGGTGGCCGGAAATAACGACCTGTGTCGGATCGTTATCATTAGCGACAGTACATACCTGACCCTCCGCTGCAGCCTCGGCCAGCTTGCTCGCCTTGTCTAGATCAGCCCCCAACAGCGCCGCCATCGCACCAATTCCCACCGGCACGGCGGCCTGCATCGCTTGGCCTCGCAATTTCAGCAGTCGCGCAGTGTCGGCCAGACTGAACGCCCCTGCGGCGCACAGCGCGGTATATTCGCCAAGCGAATGCCCGGCGACAAACTGCGCTTTGTCGGCGAGGCTGATGCCGCCTTCCTTCTCAAGAATACGCAGCACCGCGATGGCATTTGCCATGATTGCCGGCTGGGCATTTTCGGTGAGAGTAAGCTGATCCTCCGGACCATCACGCATGATCACGGAAAGTTTCTGGCCCAGTGCATCATCAACTTCCTGAAACACCTCGCGCGCGGCCGTGCTGGCTTCGGAGAGCTCTACGCCCATGCCGACTTTCTGGCTGCCCTGCCCCGGGAAAACAAATGCGCGCATAAACTGGACCTCTCTCAAAATCTGGCGCGCGCCGTATGGCTGACGCTACGCCGTGACAAGCCCGAATGGCACGATCTTGTTGGCGACATCATGGCCGATGTCAGCAGAGCCCAGAAATGGAATCTCATGTCGGGCGCACCAGAACCGGGCGATTTCCTCAGGTGTCTGCCCAAACGGGCGGTCATTTTCGGGCACATCGCTCACCCGGCCAAGGCGAAGCCCGGCGATTCCAAGCAAATGTTCGGTGATATGGAATAACAGCCGATCAACGGCGTAAAGATGTTCAGAAACCTCCTCAACCATCACCACGTGCCCGGTCAGGTCAGGCATCAGCGGGGTGCCGCAGAGCATAGCGAGCGTCATCAGGTTGAACGCCACCACAGGCTCCGCGCCGATCGACGGGTCAAGCCCGCCGTGCCGATCACCCGACAGCCAGCCGAGCGCCCGCTCGACCGCCTCGGATCCCCCATCGCGGCGAATGTCAGCAGGCATCGGGGCATGAACCAGATGACCAATCCTTGCGCGATATAGCCCGCCAAGCAGATAGCCGCAGTCGGAATAGCCAAGGTAATCCTTGTCCTTGGCGCAAGGTTCCAGCCCCGCCACAGCATCCTGCGCGATGCGGTTGGACCCATAACCGCCGCGCGCGAACCACACCGCGTCAACGGCAGGATCGTTGGCGCATTCGAGGAAAGCGGCGAGGCGGCGCTCATCAGGCCCGGCGAAATGCCCGGCGCTCTCAAAGCATTGCGGATGGAATTGCAACGCAAGATCGGGCCAACGCGCAGCAAGCGTAGTGACCCCGCCCGCATCATCGCGGGTGATCGGGCCAGCCGGAGCACAGATTGCAACGCGGAACATTACCACTTCCTATCCGAGGTTGTTTCGAACGCAAAGGACGCATACCGATACAGTTGATGACTTATCTGACAGACGACCTCACCCAGCACCCCTGGTTCTTTTGCGGCATCGGCGGATCGGGCATGCTGCCGCTCGCACTCATCCTGCGCGGACTCGGCGCGGAAGTTGCCGGATCGGACCGCAGCCGTGATCAGGGCCGGACACCGGAAAAATTCACCTGGCTGGAAAGTCTGGGATTCACGCTGTTCCCGCAAGATGGCAGCGGAATCAGTTCGCCAGCTCAAACCCTTGTGGCCTCGGCGGCGGTGGAAGAAACCGTGCCCGAGATGGCCCGGGCAAAGGCACTAGATTGCCCCCGAATGAGCCGCGCCGAGCTGCTTGCCCACTTGCTTAACGCCGCGCCGACCGGGATTGCCATTGGCGGCACCAGCGGCAAATCGACCGTCACAGGGATGGTGGGCTGGATCATGACAGAGCTGGGCCGCGATCC
>JANNZB010000452.1:0-1910 GCA_031410395.1 Novosphingobium sp. | reverse complement strand
GTCTTAGATTGAAGCCACCGGGATCAAGCGGTTGTTCGGGCGCGGCCGTTGCCGCTAGACTGGGCCACCAAGAACGACACCTGGATTTCCGCCATGGCGCGCAAGCCTGCCTTGACCATCGACACTCTCAAGGAGCTTGGGCTAGAAAAACTCGCCCAGCTTGTTCTCTCCGAGGCTGAACAAAATACCAATTTTGCGCGACTGGTTTCGGCTGCCTTTGCCGGGCAGGCGGGGCCAGAGGCGATTGCCAAGCTGATTGATCGACGCTTGGCTGGATTGGCCAAGGCCCGGGCTTTTGTCGACTGGAACAAAGCGCAGGCGTTTCGGGACGATCTGCAATCGACTGTGGATACGATTTTCACCGAACTTCTGGCGGCAGCACCGATGCTGGCTTTTGACCGGCTGCTTCGGTTCATCGCAACTCATGAGGCGGTGTTCGAACGGGTCGACGATTCTTCAGGTGCGATCCAGGGTGTCTATTATGATGCCATCACCCGGGCCGGTGATGCGTCAGCCAAATTGTCTGAACTTGAAGCCGGCCTGGTTCCGGCGAAGATCATGGCTACCCTCGGCGAAAGCGCGCACGGCTATCTTCTGGACATCGGCCGTGCCGTTGCAGGGTCTTTGCCGCAAGATACCCTTTCGCGGTGGGAGGCAGAACTGGCTGGGGTCCATGGTCAGGATGACATCGCTCAGCCCGACAAACCTGTCTCTTCCTCTTATAGTTCGTCCCAGATCCGCGATCTGCGGCAGATCATCGCCATTGCGCGGGGTGATCTTGACACGCTGATCGCCCTTGAAGGGCAGAAGAAGCCGCATGTGCAGGATACCGTCGCCATTGCGGAGCGGCTGTTCGCGGCAGGCCGCTTCACCGAGGCACTCGGTTGGGTGCGCCGTCCGGGGCGAGGCGGTTGGGATCCCTCGAAAGGTGCGGGCACCGCCCTTCGTGCAGGTCTTGAGGCGAAGATCCTGACCGCTCTTGGGGACAGGGGAGCGGCTCAGGATTTGCGGTGGCAAGCTTTTGAGCAGACCCTTGATGCCGGGATTCTGCGCGAGCACGTCGCCGCTCTGCCGGATTTCGCGGAATTCGATGTGTTGGACCGCGCGTTTGCGCATGCTCTTGGCCACGCCGATCTTTACAAGGCGCTGGAATTCTTCCTGGCCTGGCCAAAGCGCGATCTTGCGGCGGAGCTGATCGTAAGCCGCGCTGCCGATTGGGATGGCAATCAATACTACACTCTGCCGCCCATCGCCGAGGCGCTGGAGCATGAGTTTCCGCTGGCCTCGACGATCCTGTATCGCGCCCTGCTGGATGACATCCTGCTCAAAGCCAGATCGAAGGCCTATCCTCATGCCGCGCGCTACCTCAAGAAACTTGGAGTGATCGCTGCTGCCGCTGAAAACCATCCGCAATGTCCCGCTGACATCGCGGATCACGCGACGTATCTCGCCGGGTTGAAACTCAACCATGCGAGGAAAGTCGGTTTCTGGGGTTGGGTCACCACGGTATAAGCCAAAGCAAGGTAGAGTACGTAGCCACCGACAAGATAATGATGCGGTGGTTTTCAGCGACCGGCGCTGACGCCAGCGTCATCCCGATGACCGTCGATTGCCCGCTCAGGATTTGGGCTGTTTGGGCTTGGGCTGGGTTAACGGGCGGCGAGCATTCGAGCGCAGCGCATTGCGCAGGTCTTTGTTGATCTGGTCGAGGTCGAACCACTCCGGGTCGAAGTGCCCGCCGCACCAGCGCTTGGTATCGGCGTATTCCTGATCGTCAGGATCGGCCAGAATTTCGAGGAAGCGCTCATATCCCGAGGTCCCCCCGACATCTTCCGGTGGCCGTGCCCGAGCGCCAACGCTGCACGAAGCAAATTTCGGCACGGCTTCAAGCAGGATCGGTTTTTCGAGGC
>JANNZB010000451.1:0-9502 GCA_031410395.1 Novosphingobium sp. | reverse complement strand
CTTTCGACACGGTTTCATTGCCCATAAATTCATAGCTTTCGCTGGTCACCCAGCCGGGAGCTTTGACCTTATCCTGCGCAATGATATCTTGGGTTGTTATCGCGGGGCAGCGGGCGTCACCTGGTGTAAGTTTGCCGGTTTCGATGTTCATTGTGGTGTTCCTTCGCGGGTTCCAGCGGGGGATTTGTGAAGCGCGCCGTGTTTCATGATCATGGCGATGCGCGAATGGTCCGTAAGGATGGATACGTCAGCGAGAACATCGCCATCGACAAGCAGCATGTCGGCGAGCTTTCCGGCCTCGATGGTGCCAAGGCTGCCATCGTCCATCATCGCCTCACCGCCAAAGCGCGTGGCGCAAATCAGTGCATTGCCAGCTCCATAGCCATAATAGTTGATAAAGTGCCCGATGTCGCGCGCTTGCTCGCCTTGTTGGCTCCAGGCAAAGCCATAGTCACCGCCAATCAGGTGGCGCACACCGCGTTTGCGCAATTCCGTGTGGGTTTTGACCGACTCTTCGATCAACCCCGGAATGCCCATATAACCTGCGACTTCGGCGCTTATGCCCCAGGCTGCCGCCTTGCCGGTAGCCATGCAATCGAACAGATCGAGCGTCGGCACGACGAAAATCCGGTCCTTCGCCTCCTCCATCAGATCGAGCAGTTCCTCGTCCGAATATTCGCAATGAAACAGGCCATCGACCCCGGCGCGGACGCAGATTTTTGAACCTTCAACCGAGCGGGTATGGGCGTTGATCTTGCGGCCATAGGCATGGGCGACATCGACCGCCATCTTGACCTCTTCAAAGCTCATCGGCGTGGTGTGGCCGGGGGTGCCGGGGTAAAACGGATCGCCCGAAACATCGAGCTTGATGTTGTCCACCCCCTCGCGGCAGTGCAGCCGCACCACCTTGCGCATCTCCTCAGGCCCGTCGACGATGTTTGAAGGGCCGACGCGGGGATTATGCTCTTTGCTCTCATCACCCATCGCGCCGGTGACGCTGATTTCCATCCCGCCAGCGCGAATGCGCGGGCCGGGAAGGCGGCCTGCATTTACCTCGTTCCGCACCGCGACGCCCAGCCGCAGCTTGGCCTCCGAGGCACCATAAACGCTGGTGAACCCGGCATCGATCAGCGCCTTGGCCCCGCGCGCGGCGGTGAACACCTGCTCCTCAGCGCTGGGAGTGATCAGGTTTTCGGTGGCGGTGACGTTCTCGAAGGAAAGGTGCCCGTGGCCTTCGACCATGCCGGGCATCAGGAACTTGCCCGCTGCGTCAATCACTTTGTCTCCGCCCGGAGCCGCGCCGTCTGCCTGCACCGATGTGATGCGGTTGCCATCCACCACGACATGCCCGGCAAACGGCGATTTGCCGGTCGCATCGAATATGCTGGCGTTTGCTATGACGGTGGTGGCCAAGGCCGTTCCTCTCTTATCGCTTTGCGGCGTATCATTACGCCAAGTTAAGTCAGGTCAAGCGCGATCCGCCACGGCTGCCAACGCGGTGGCGGTTTCCCGTTACAACGCGCCGGTGCGATGGTAGCAGGGGCGGGCCTTGCGGCAATCGCTGCGCTTTGCTTGTCTGCGGCATCAACCCCCCGGAGAATCGCGCCCATGGGCAATCTGACCGTGACTATCACCGATGTGAACGGCGAAGAGCGCAGCTTTTTCGATGTAGAAGAAGGCGTGAGCCTGATGGAAAGCGCCAAAGCGCGGGGCGTTGCCGGGATCTTTGGCGATTGCGGCGGCGGCTGTTCGTGTGCGACTTGCCATGTTTATGTTTCGCCCGAATGGCTCGCGCGGGTGGGCGCGCCCGATGATATTGAGCTCGATATGCTCGATATGGTGTCAGACGTGCAGCGCGAAAACAGCCGCCTGTCGTGCCAGATCCAGATGCGGGCCGAGCTTGACGGGCTGGCGGTTACGGTCGCATCATCTTCAATGTAATCAATGCTGAAAAAACAATAAAATAGACAGGATGACCCGATGGCAAGCGCCACAGAACAAGAACTGATCGACCACGGCTCGCTCGCCGATCCGGCTATTCAGGCGCACCCCAATGCCTTTTACCGGGCGCTGCGGCACGGCGATCCGGTGCATCATGATCCGAAGCTCGATTCGTGGCTGATCACCCGGCACGAGGATATTCTGGCGGTGCAAGCCGACCCGATCACTTTTTCGGTCAACAAGGGCTATCACACCCAGCAGGCGCGCGGGATGCAGGCGGAATATCAGGAAATCCTTCGCACCGAAGGCGGCGGCTATTTCCCCGATGCGATCATGTCTGACCCACCATACCACACGCGCATTCGCAAGCTGATGGAGAAGGCCTTCACCGCCCACCGGGTCAAAGCGCTCGAACCGCGCATTGCCGCGACGGTTTCCGAACTGCTCGAGACGGTGGCCGATCTGGGACAGGCCGATGCGGTGAAGCAAATCGCCGTGCCGCTGACGATCCGCGTGATTGTCGAACAGCTCGGGCTCGATCACGGCATGGAGGACAAGTTCAGCCGCTGGTCAGTGGCGGTCACCGCGCAAATCGGACGGATGCAGGACCGTGAGCAGATGCTGGAGAATGCCCGGCTGATCTGTGATTTGCAGCACTATATCATCGGCAAGATGAAAGCGCGTGAGGAGCATCCTGCCGAAGACATGATTTCCGACATCGTCCACGCCCGGATGCCCAACGCCGATGGCACCACCGATGTCCTGACTTTCCCCGAGGCCGTGAGTCTGATCCGGGCGATGCTGATTGCCGGGAATGACACCACGGCGACCGCGATCGGCAAGCTGTTCTATCTGCTCGCGACGAAGCCGGGGTTCGCTGACCTGCTCAAGGAAGTGGCCGAGGATGATCGCCGCCTGACGCGCTTTGTTGAGGAGCTTATGCGCATCGAACCGCCGGTGCGGGCGCTTTCCCGCATGACGACGAAGGAAGTGGTGGTCGGCGGCACCACCTTGCCCGAAGGCGCGCACCTGTTGCTGGTCTATGCCTCAGGCAACGATGACGAGACGGTGTTTCCGAGCCCGCGTGATTTCGATCTCGACCGGGCAAACCTTGGCCGCCACGTTGGTTTTGGCGGTGGGCCGCATCGCTGCGTCGGCATTGCGCTGGCGCGGATGGAGGTCAAGGTCATGGCGCGGGAAATTGCCCGGCGACTTGATAACATCGCGCTGGCCATTCCTGAGGAGGACATTCGCTATGTGCCCACGGTAGCCACCCACACGATTGAATCACTGCCGATCACCTTTACCCGACGGACAGCCTGATGGGCGAACTTTCGGGCAAGATAGCAGTCATAACCGGCGGCGCGAGCGGGATTGGCCGGGCCTCGGCCGAACTGTTCGTGCTCGAAGGCGCGAAGGTTGTCATCGCCGATATGGACGAGACCGGCGGGCAGGGGCTTGCCGGCGTTCTGGGCGAAAACGCCCTGTTCATGCGCACTGACGTTTCTTCGCGTGAACAGGTTCAGGCGGCGGTTGACCTTGCGGTTTCACACTTCGGCGGGCTGCACATCATGTTCAACAACGCCGGAATGTCCTGCGCGGCCTATCCTGATTTCATCGACGACAAGCTCAATGATTTTGACCGGGTGATGCGCGTCAATGTGCTCGGGCCGATGCTCGGAACCCAAATCGCCGCGCGTCATATGAAGGATCACGGCGGCGGGGTGATCCTGCAGAACAGCTCGATAGCGGGAACGCTCGCGGGCCATGCGATGATGACCTACCGGGCGTCGAAAGCCGCGCTCAACCAGTTCAGCAAATCTGCGGCGATTGATCTGGGGCGCTATGGCATTCGGGTGAACTGCCTGGTGCCGGGGCATATCCGCACTCAGCTTTCATCATTCCAGCAGGGCGCGAGCGATGACAAGGTTGCCGCGCTCGACCGCGAGGTGGATGCGGTTTACCTCTCCAACCAGATCATCAAGCGGCGCGGCGATCCGGAAGATTGCGCGCAGGCCGCACTGTTCCTCGCCAGTGATCGCGCGCGGCAAATCACCGGGATCATCATGCCGGTTGAGGCAGGGGTGACGGCGGGCGATCCGGTCAATCATCTGGCTGACATCATGGACGCGCGGCACCGGGTTCTGGGGGATTGAACATGCCAGAAACGATTGGGGCTGAATGGACCGGCGGGCTGCCGCTCGATATTGATTATATGTTCCCGGAGCGCCCGCTTGACCCCGAGATGCGTGAAAGCGCTTCGGTGTGGATCTTTGAAGAAAACGGTGCCTTCGCCCTGCCGCGCGTCGGCATAGAGGCGCAGGGCGCGGTGTGGGACATCCACCGCTATGACATGAACGTCGCCTTCGCCGATGGACGCGTGCTGCGTGAAAGCGCGGTTGGCAAGACAGTGCCTGTCTCGGGGCCAAGCGGCATAGCCGATACGCTGGGCAGTGACGGCCTGATCTTCCGCTGTGTCGAACCGTTCAGGCGCTGGTCGGTTTCCTATGAAGGCGAGGCGTGGGAAGGGACAGTGCAGGAGCAGATTCGCGGCGAATTTGGTGCCTATGCTGATCCTGGCCGGTCAAAAGGACTCGAAGTCCGCGCGCGGGTTCCGGTTAGCTGGGCGGTTGATCTTGAGATGGTTACCCCCGCCTGGGTGCAGGATTACCGAGCGGAAAAGTTGGCGGGCATGAGCGAGCGTGAGCGCGCCGATGCCGGATCGATGGGCTTTGGCTGGCGTACCGAGCATTGCTTTCGCGGCACAGGTCAACTGACCATCGCTGGTGAGGGGCGCGAATTTCGCTGCCTCGGCTCGCGCATTCGCCGCCAGTCGGTGCGGCCGATGGGGGCGTTTCGCGGGCATTGCTGGATGGAAGCGGTGTTTCCCGATGGCCGCGCCTTCGGCTTCATCACCTATCCGCCGCTGCCGGTTGAATCGCCGGAAGATACCTACAACAACGCCTATGTCTGGACTGGTGAGAAGATGCTCACCGGCAAGGTGCGGGGCGCTCCGTTCCTGCGCCGGATAATGCCGCGCGGCGATGATGTTTCGTGCGAGATAGTGACCGATGAAGGCACCTTCGCCATCGCGGGTGAGACGGTCAACGCCACATTCCACATGGGCAATCCGGGGGTCAACGGATTTAATAACCAGCAGGGCGGGGTGAAGTTCACCTGGGATGGGCAGGTCAGCTATGGGATGATAGAGCGGTCCAGCCCGGCTGAAGTGTGCACGGTTATTTTGTAAAACATAGGGATCAATGCGAACCCATGTAACGCCCGCCGTTGGTGCTGATCGTCTGGCCGGTGATGTAGCTCGCTTCTTCGGAGGCCAGATAGGCAGCCGCAGCCGCAATGTCTTCTGGCTTGCCCACGCGCTTCATGGGCAGGGTTGCGGCAAAGGTATCGACATCCACCGGCGCGCCGCGCAGCATAGGAGTGTCGATGAAGCCCGGCGGGATCATATTCACCGTAACGCCGCTCGCGGCAAATTCGAGCGCCAGCGCCTTGGTCATGCCAACCAGCCCGCCCTTGGATGATACATAATGCCCCTGACCGAACGAGCCTGACTGGACCGAAGAGCTGGTGATGTTGATCACCCGGCCCCAGCCAGCGCCAAGCATATCGGGGAAGCATTCCTTGGTCACCAGCCAAGGGCCGCGCAGATTGATGGCGATGACCTTGTCGAACAGCGCGTCGTCGGTTTCGAGGAACGGTGTGAAGGGCGCGATGCCCGCATTGTTGACGAGGATCGCCACCGGGCCGAGTTTGCTACGGGTTTCATCCGCCGCAGCCTTGATCGCCGCCTTGTCCGAACAATCGACCGTAATCGCGATGGCCGTGCCGCCCGCTGCTTCGATCATCCGCACGGTTTCGGCAGCGCCTTCGCCGTTGATGTCCCAGATCGCGATCTTCGCGGTATCTTCAGCCAGCCGAATGGCGATGGCACGTCCGATACCTGAACCGGCTCCGGTGACAACCGCGGTGCGGCCATTGAGCGAACGTGTCATATCAAGGCTCTCCCATACCGGATGGCCCGGCTTTGCTGAACAGGCGTACAGCAGCAGAAGCGCGCGCTGTCAAGCCGCGGCAGTGGAATCAGCTATTGGCGGAAAATCCGCCGTACTGCCCCTTGTGAAACAGCATCGGATCCGCGTCGCGCTTTGATTCCAGTCCGAGCACCAGTCCGGTAACGAACCAGTGATCGCCCGCATCCTGTGCCGCATGGAGGCGGCATTCGATCGAAACCATCGTCCCCGCCAGCACCGGCAGGTTGTGCTGCGAAATGGTGTATTCAACGCCGGAAAATCTGTCTGCTCCAGACCTCGTAAGGCCTTTGCACAGTTCCAGCTGATCGCGCCCGAGGACGTTGACGCAGAAATGCCCGGCAGCCTCAATCAAAGGCCAGGTTGAAGATTTCTTGTCGGGCAGAAATCCAACCAGCGGCGGATCGAGCGACACCGATGTGAACGTGCCGACAACCATGCCCAACGGTTCGCCGTTTGCGCTCAACGCGGTAATCACCGTGACGCCGGTCGGGTAATTGCCCAGCACCTGCCTGAACAGGGCCGCATCAATGGCCGTTTCATCCATGTGTCGTGTCTCCCCGCATTGCTGCAGCCATGACCCAAGGTGAAGCGGGTGGCAACCTTCCAGCGCAGCGTTTTTGCGACATTTCGTTTATCCTTAAGGCTGATATTCGCAGTAGGCTCAGATACGGCGTTCGCCGCACTTGAACTCGGCGCACAGGTGTGCTGTACACATGTTCAATAAATGGGAATTGAGGATCAGTGACCAGGCCACTCAAAAACCTTGAACAAATTACCGTGATCGGCGGCGGCCTTGCCGGGCTTTCCGCCGCGCGCCACGCGGCGCGGCTGGGTCGGCTGGTGACGCTGTTTGAAGGGTCAGGGCTGTATGGCGGCCTCGTCGCCACGGTTGGCGAAGTTGATGATCTGCCATTCCCTGGCACCTGGTCGGGGCAGGATCTGGCCATGCACCTTTATGAACAGGCCAAAAAGGTTGGCGTCCGGATTGTCGAATTGCCCATTGCGCGGCTGGATGCGGGGGAAGGCCTCGAACTAACCGATGGCATCGGCACGCGCTACCGGCCTGAGGCCGTGATCGTCGCCACTGGTGGAGCGCTGAGGAAGCTGGGTGTGCCGGGCGAGGAACAATTCGCCGGGCGCGGGGTTTCGCGCTGCGCAACCTGCGATGGCGGGTTTTATCTTGGCAAGCACGTCGTGGTGATTGGCGGGGGTGATGGTGCGGTGCATGAGGCGCTGACCCTGGCCAAGGCACTTTCGGCCTCGGGCGGCACGGTTACGATGATCTGCCGCAGTCCGTTGAAGGCCCGTCGCGAACACATCGACATGCTCGACGCACGCGACAATGTGCGGTTCATATGGGAAAGCGAAGTGACCGCAGTTGTGGGTGAAGGCAAAGTAACGGGTGTAGCACTGCGCAACCTCAAAACCGGCGCGGCGCGGGAGATTGCTTGTGACGGCGTGTTCCCCTTTATCGGCATCGAGCCGGTGAACCAGTTTATGCCCGCCAGCCTGCTTAGCCTTAGCGGACACGTTGCGGCGGGGGCGGCACTTGCCACTTCAGACGCTCGCATCTTCGCCATCGGCTCGGCGCGCGGCCAATTCGGTGGCACCGGAATCGAAGCTATGGCAGAAGGGGTTAGCGCTGCTGAGGCAGCGCACCGGCTGCTTGCAAACAAGCATTAAGGGAGAAGATCATGGGACAATCAATCGGCACTGATGGCCAATACGCCGTCGTCTGGCCCTGCGGCGAGCGGCGGCTGAAAGTGCGACCGCTGGCCAAACGGCTCGATACGCTTAACGGCAAAACCGTGGCGCAGCTGTGGGATTATCTGTTTGCAGGCGATGAGATTTATGACGCGCTTGAAGGCAAGCTTCGTGAGACCTACCCGCAGGTGAACTTCGTTTCATGGCGTGAATTCGGATCGACCCACGGCATCAGCGAAAAGGAAATCCTCGCCTCGCTGCCTCAGCGATTCAAAGAACTCGGGGTTGACGCGGCCATATCGAGTATGGCCTGCTGAGGTTCTTGCACGCCCGCCGTGTTGCGGGCTAGCGAGGTTTGTGAAAAAGCTGGTTACCCCACGAGTTCGCTCGTCTGCGAGGGCTTCCTGACGCAGGCAGCGGCCACATCAGTGGGGCTTGGCTATCCCAATATGCCGGTGGCGACGATTGTTGGCCATCCCGGCGCCCAATCGGTTGAGGAAATCCGCCGCAACGCAATAGAGGTGACTGCCGCCGAGGTGATCGCCAACCTTACCATGCAGCCGGACGCAGTGGTTCTGCCCGACGAGCCGGGTTCGCGCGAAATCGTGTTTAGCGGCAGCTTCGAGGAAGTGAACGATTATTTCTATGATCAGGAATGGAGCGACGGTCTGCCGATCATTCCGCCGACGACGGAAAAGATTGCTGAATTTCTGAGCTTCACTGACCGCAAGCCCGATGAAACGCTTGGCATTGTCCTGCCCGAAAGCCGTGCTGTGACGGTGTGGTCAATCGCGGTGAATGGCGTGATGGCCGGATGCCGTCCTGAATATATGCCGATCCTGATCGCGCTGGGCGAGGCGATGGCTGATCCGGATTATGGCGTTGAGCATTCGGGCAATACCCCGGGTTCGGAAACGCTGATCATCCTCAATGGCCCGATCATCAAGCAGCTCAGGTTCAACTTTGAACAGGGCGCGCTGCGCGATGGGTTCAAGCCTAATACCTCTGTGGGCCGGTTCTGGCGGCTGGCCTTGCGCAACATCGCGGGATTCCGCCTGCACAAGACCGACAAGGGCACCTTCGGCAACACCTTCCGCGTGGTGCTGGCCGAGAATGAGGACGCGCTGGCGCGCATCGGCTGGGGCTCCAACGCCGAAGACATGGGTTTCAAAACCGGGGACAACACCGTCACCATTACTCGCATGACTGGCGGTGACGTCATGCCGTCGGTTACCGGCGCGACGCCTGAGGCGATGATGCCCTACCTCGCTGACGGAGTGGCCAAAGAGGTTGGCTGGGAAATCTCGTTCACCGTCGGCGGGCTGACCTTTGGCACTTTGCGCCCGGCGCTGGTGCTCAGCCCGATCCTGGCCGAGACAATCGCCAAGGCCGGGTGGAGCAAGGATGATGTCAAGCAATACCTGTTCGATCACGCCCGGATGAAGGCCAGCCGGATCGAGACGATGATGAACGTGTGGACCGAATTCAAGATCGATAGCCTCAAGCATCAGGTCATGCTCGGCCGCCTACCGCAGGTGTTTGCCGAGAGTGATGATCCAGATCGGTTGGTGCCGATTGTGACGGGGCCGGATGAATTCATGGTGCTGGTATCGGGCGATCCCTTGCGGACCAACGCCTATGCCTTTGCGCACAATGGCTATCTGGGTTTCCCGGTGGCGAAGAAGATCGTGCTGCCAAAGGATTGGGTGGAGCGGGTTGAGAAGGCTTGACGACCTAAACCTGCTCCTCCGCGAAGGCGGGGGTCTCAGGAGACGGGGCGGAAGATGGCGTCCGGAGGCCTGAGG
>JANNZB010000450.1:0-3712 GCA_031410395.1 Novosphingobium sp. | reverse complement strand
GCAAGCTCGCTGGACGAATATTAAAGCGCACCACGGCCAGATCCGGCACGACATTATTCGCGCTGCCGCCATCGATCATCGCGGGATTGATCGCCAGTCCCTCGCATTCCAGTGCCTTTATCCCGAGCACCAGCGCCGCTGCCGCGACAATGGCATTGCGCCCGTCCTGTGGATTGCGCCCGGCGTGCGCAGACTGGCCCTTTATGCGGATTGAGAAATTTCCGCTGCCCCCGCGCGCACCAGCAAGCGTGCCATCGGGCAGGGCGGACGGCTCGTACGTTAGAGCGACATGTTTGCCCGCCGCCAGCTCGGCAATCAGGGCTGCCGAGGAGAGGCTGCCGGTCTCTTCGTCCGAATTTATCAGGACATCGTAGCCCAGTTGCGCGGAATTTGGTGCGGTCTCGACCGCTTGAAGCGCGGCGAGGATCACAGCAATTCCGCCCTTCATATCCGCAACGCCGGGGCCGTTCAGCGTTTGATCGTCAAGCCAAGTCAGCTGTTGAAAGCGATCACTGGCGGGAAAAACCGTGTCCATGTGTCCTGTAAGCAGCACCCGCCGCGCAGATTCTGGCCGAACCCGAAGCACCATGTGGCGGCCGTTCTCGATTGACTTTGCCAAGCCGTCTACGCCCATTGCCTCAACGATGTCAGCGTCGATCAGGCTTACATCCCCCGGCAATTGGGCAAAGGCATCAGCGAGTAATCCGGCTTGCTCAGCCAACCCTGCAAGGTTGCCGGTGCCCGTATTAATCGCACACCAATGCTCCACCTGCGTTAGCATTGCGGCCTGATCGATGCCATCGATCATCGCGCGTTCAAGGGGGCTAAGTTGTTTCATTGGCAACCATCACTAGCCTGAAGGTTGCGCTGCTCCAACCCCCCAATCCCGCGTTGCAATCTGGCACCCGATCCTTCATAGGCGCGCACGTCCTCCCCACCAGACACCCGGAATTGTGGCCTACATCTGTGGGTTCGCATAGATATATTGTGAGGCATGATGACCAGCGAAACATCGTTCACCGACCGTGCCGGTTTGCAGATTGATGCATCTCTAGCGCAATTTGTCGAGGCTGAAGTGCTTGCTCCGCAGAACAAGGATGCAGGCGCGTTCTGGGCGGGTTTTGCCGCTTTGCTGGCTGATTTTGCCCCCCGAAATCGGGCATTGCTGGAAAAGCGGGAGGCTTTGCAGGCGCAGATTGACGTCTGGCATATGGATCGCGGCAGCAAGGCGCTCGATCAAGTTGAGTATCAGGCGTTTTTGCGTAGCATCGGCTATCTCGTTCAAGAGCCGGGTGAATTCGCCATTGGCACGCAGAATGTTGACGCGGAAATCGCGACAATGGCCGGGCCGCAGCTGGTGGTGCCAGTGCTGAATGCGCGGTTCCTGCTCAATGCCGCTAATGCTCGCTGGGGCAGCCTATATGACGCATTCTATGGCACCGATGCGCTCGATGCAGCTCCGGCACAGTCGGGCGGCTATGATGCGGTTCGGGGGAACGCAGTGGTTGCGCGGGTTCGTGCGTTCCTAAACGAGACGCTCCCCGGCTGGGAACGAGCGCTGACCGGCGGCGATTACCCGCACAGCTTTGCTATGCGTGATGGCGGTTTTCTGTTTATGAACAATGGCCTCCACATCGAACTGGTGATTGATCGCGATCACCCGGTTGGCCGCACCGATCCGCTCGGCATTGCCGATGTCATTATGGAAGCGGCGCTGACGACGATCGTCGATCTGGAAGATTCGATTGCCGCTGTCGACGCCGAAGACAAGCTCGCCGCCTACAGCAATTGGCTCGGCGTAAATCGCGGCGATCTTGCAGATACATTTGAAAAATGCGGGAAAACCCTGACCCGTACCCTCGCTCCGGATCGCGAGTGGACTGCGCCATCGGGTTCGAATTTCTCACTGCCGGGCCGCAGTCTGATGTTCGTGCGCAATGTTGGTCATTTGATGACCAACCCGTCGATCCGTCTGCCCGATGGCAGCGAGGTTCCTGAAGGCATCATGGATGCGGTGATTACCAGCGCCATTGGCGCTATCGATGTTGCCGGGCTTGGTACCTATCGCAACTCCAAGATGGGCAGCATCTACATCGTTAAGCCGAAGATGCACGGTCCGGAGGAATGCGCCTTTACCAACGATTTGTTCGATGCGGTGGAAGACCTGCTCGGCCTTCCGCGCCACACGGTGAAGGTTGGCGTTATGGACGAGGAACGGCGTACTTCCGCCAATCTCGCCGCTTGCATTCATGCTGTGAAAGACCGGATAGTTTTCATAAACACCGGCTTTCTTGACCGCACAGGCGACGAAATGCACACCTCGATGCGCGCCGGGCCGATGATCCGCAAGGGGGCGATGAAGGCGTCTGGCTGGATCGCGGCGTACGAGAAACGCAATGTTGCCTTTGGTTTGAAGCACGGTCTTTCCGGCCGCGCACAAATTGGCAAAGGTATGTGGGCTGCGCCTGACCGGATGGCGGCGATGATGTCGGAAAAGACCGTGCACCCGCTTTCGGGGGCGAATACCGCGTGGGTTCCGTCCCCCACCGCAGCGGTGCTTCACGCCACGCATTACCATGCGATTGATGTGTTTGCAGTGCAGAGAGCGCGCGCAGCGGAACCAATTCCGCCGCTCGATGCTTTGCTCGCGGTACCTTTGGCGACCGGGACGAACTTCTCGGATGATGAAATCCGCGAGGAACTCGATAACAATGCGCAAGGTTTGCTAGGCTATGTTGTGCGCTGGATTGATGCCGGCGTTGGCTGTTCAAAGGTGCCTGATCTCAATGATATAGGCCTGATGGAAGACCGCGCCACCCTGCGCATTTCCAGCCAGCATATGGCCAATTGGCTGCTCCATGGGGTATGCACCAAGGCGCAGGTTCTAGACTCGCTGCAACGCATGGCGGCCAAGGTTGACGGGCAGAATGCGGGGGATCCGCTCTATGAGCCTATGGCCGCCAACTGGGGCACTTCAATGGCGTTTCAGGCGGCGCTGGACCTTGTGTTCAAAGGCACAACTCAGCCGAGTGGGTACACCGAACCGCTGCTCCATGCTTGGCGCTTAAGGAAGAAAGCGGGAGTTTCCGGGATTAGCTAAGTTCTCGTGCTACTGACACAAATTCTTCAACAGTCAGCGTTTCTGCCCGGCGCTGGGAATCAATTCCCAGGCTCTCGAGTGCGTCCAGCCCTCCTGGTAAGCCCTTCAAACTTTGGCGTAACATCTTGCGGCGCTGGCCGAATGCAGCCTCTGTCACGCGTTCGAGCATGCGCGGCGAAACGCCTGCTGGCATCTCACGAGGCACCACGTGGACTATTGCGGACATCACCTTTGGCGGCGGGGTGAAGGCGCTGCGGTGAACTTTCATCGCAACTTTTGCCGTGCTACGCCACTGGGCGAGGACCGCCAACCTTCCATAGGCTGAAGGTCCGGCCTCAGAGACAATGCGGTTGGCGACTTCCTGCTGGAACATCAAAGTCATAGATGTCCACTGCGGCGGCCATTCCGGGCCGGAAAGCCAGCCGACGAACAGCGCGGTTCCGACATTGTATGGGAGGTTAGCGGCAATGTGGAACGGACCTTGTATGCCGTGAGCCAGCTTGGTTGCATCGCCCTCTATCACTTTGAGTTGTCCCGGAAAAACCTCTGCCAATTCGGTTAGTGCAGGAAGACAGCGGCGGTCCATTTCGATGGCGGTGACGTTAGCTCCGG
>JANNZB010000449.1:0-2666 GCA_031410395.1 Novosphingobium sp. | reverse complement strand
CGGCTTTCCGGACTTCTTTATCAGCGCAGTTGTGATCTGGGGCTGGGCTTCGCCTTCAATATGTGGTCGCTGGCGCTGTTGACGCGGATGCTGGCTGCGCAGACCGGTTTGGAGCCAGGCGAGGTAGTTTGGATGGGGGCTGATGTGCATCTTTATCTGAACCATGCGGAATTGGTGGAGGAGCAGCTTTCTCGCGAACCAGCGGGAGAGGCACGTCTCACTATTTCCCCACGTGCGGCCAGTATTTTCGATTATCGAATCGAGGATTTTGACGTTGAAGGCTACACTCCGCAGGCACCAATCAAAGCACCGGTTGCCGTATAGTTGTCGGTGGACCCGGGGCGCGCTGTCGTCCATAAACACTTGGTTGACGATGAAACCACTTTGAAATAATATGTCTCTAACGTAAAACTTTGCAACAGTGTTGCTGCATGGCGGGAGAGCTGGTTCGATGAGCGTAAAGCCACCTAATGGCCGCAAATCACTGAACAAGGGCGGCAACCGGCCGCCTCTGGAATTCTATGTGCCCGAGCCGAAGTTCCGGCCTGGTGATCCTGTCGATTTTGTCCATGTCCACCTGCCGCCCGCCGGCGCACAAGCCCGCCCGGATGAGTCCTGCGCCGCGATTGACACCAGCCCGCTGTGTTATGATCTGGTGCGTGTGCTTGATGATGATCATCGCGCTGTTGGCCCGTGGGATCCGCGGCTTGACCCTGACACCCTGCGTGAAATGCTGCGGATAATGGCCCTGACGCGCGCCTTTGATGACCGGATGTATCGCGGCCAGCGGCAGGGCAAAACCAGCTTTTACATGAAATGCACCGGTGAGGAGGCGACCAGCGTTGCATCCGCCTTTGCGCTTGCAGCCGATGATATGGTGTTCCCAAGCTATCGCCAGCAGGGCATCCTGCTCGCGCGCGGCTATCCAATCACCGAGATGATCAACCAGATCTACTCGAACCGCGCCGACCCGCTGAAGGGCCGCCAACTGCCAGTGATGTATTCAGCGCGCGACTATTCGTTTTTCACCATTTCGGGCAATCTTGCCACCCAGTTCCCTCAAGCCGTCGGCTGGGCACTCGCCAGTGCGAGCAAGGGTGATAGCCGCATTGCCGCAAGCTGGATCGGCGAAGGCTCGAGCGCCGAAGGCGATTTCCACGCTGCACTGACTTTCGCCGCTGTTTACAATGCGCCGGTGGTGCTCAACGTGGTCAATAACCAGTGGGCCATCTCCAGCTTTTCGGGCTTTGCCGGGGCGGAGCGAACGACTTTTGCGGCGCGTGCGATCGGCTATGGCATTGCCGGGCTTCGGGTCGACGGCAACGATGCACTCGCGGTTTACGCCGCCATGCAGTGGGCCGCAGATCGTGCGCGTTCGAACCAGGGCCCGACGCTGATCGAACACTTCACATACCGCGCCGAGGGCCACTCAACCTCGGACGATCCCAACCAGTACCGCTCATCTCGCGAGGCTGAATCGTGGCCACTGGGTGATCCGGTGACCCGGCTTAAAAAGCATCTGATTGCGTTGGGCGAATGGTCTGAAGAACAACACGTCGCGATGGATATATTACTGGCTGATCAGGTCAAAGCTGCGACCAAAGAGGCGGAAAAGAACGGCGTGCTCGGCCACGGGCTGCATCATCCGTTTCACACCATGTTTGAGGATGTTTACGAAGAGCTGCCGTGGCACCTTCAAGAACAGGCGGCGCAGGCGATCCGCGAGCGCCGGATCAAATGGCCGAACTGGAAGGAGTATGAGCAATGACGCTTGAGGAAGCGCCACTGTCGCTCGCCAACGCGCCTTCGCGGCGAATGAACATGATCGAAGCGATCAACGATGCGCTCGACATCATGATGACGCGCGATCCTGATGTGGTGATCATGGGCGAGGACGTCGGCTATTTCGGCGGGGTGTTCCGCGCCACCGCTGGCCTGCAGAAAAAGCACGGAAAATCGCGCGTGTTTGATACCCCGATTAACGAGTGCGGCATCATCGGCGCGGCGGTGGGCATGGCGGCCTATGGCCTGCGCCCGGTGCCCGAAATCCAGTTCGCCGACTACATCTATCCGGGGCTGGATCAGCTTGTTTCCGAGGCGGCGCGACTGCGGTATCGTTCAGCAGGCGAATTCATCGCGCCGATCACCGTGCGATCCCCGTTTGGTGGCGGGATTTTCGGCGGGCAGACGCACAGCCAGAGCCCGGAGGCGCTGTTCACCCACGTGGCGGGTTTGAAAACCGTGATTCCGGCTACTCCGCATGACGCAAAGGGGCTGTTAATCGCAGCGATTGAAGACAACGACCCGGTGATCTTCTTCGAGCCCAAGCGCATCTACAATGGCCCGTTCGACGGGCATTACGACCGGCCGGTGCAGCCCTGGTCGAAGGTCGAGACGCCCGAAGTTCCGGAGGGGCATTACACCGTGCCACTCGGCAAGGCCGCGATTGTCCGCGAAGGTTCCGAAGTGACTGTGCTGGCGTATGGCACAATGGTCCATGTCGCGCGCGCGACCGTCGAGGAAAAGGGCATCGATGCCGAGGTGATCGACCTGCGAACGCTGATGCCGCTCGATATCGAAACCATCGAGGCGAGCGTAAAGAAGACCAGTCGCTGCGTGATCGTGCATGAGGCGACGCGGACCAGCGGCTTCGGCGCAGAACTGGC
>JANNZB010000448.1:0-13733 GCA_031410395.1 Novosphingobium sp. | reverse complement strand
CTTTCCTATCGCAGCCACATCTGGTCAGACACCGATCCGGCGCGCACCGGCATGCTGCCTTTCGTGTTTGAAGACGGCTTTGGATATGAACGTTATGCCGATTACATGCTCGATGTGCCGATGTACTTCGTGTTCCGCGATGGCAAATATATCGACGCGGCGGGGCTCAGCTTCCGCGACTTCCTGAAGGGTGAGCTTTCGGTGCTGCCGGGGGAAAAACCCACAATTTCAGACTGGAACGATCACCTTTCCACCGCCTTTCCCGAAGTGCGGCTGAAGTCGTTCCTCGAAATGCGCGGTGCCGATGGCGGGCCGTGGAGCACGATTTGCGCGCTGCCCGCCTTCTGGGTCGGCCTGCTATATGACCAAGGCGCGCTTGATGCCGCGTGGGATCTGGTCAAGGACTGGGACATGGCGGGGCGTGAGGAATTGCGCTCAGCGGTGCCGAAGCTGGCGCTCGATGCGCCGCTGCCCAAGTCATTTAGGGGGGGCGGCGGAACCTTGCGCGATATCGCCGCCGAGGTGCTGGCGATTTCACGCGCCGGACTGAATTCGCGCGGGATGCTCAACGGCGCGGGCGATAATGAAAGCGGCTTTCTCGCCCCTCTTGATGAGACTGTCGCATCGGGCAAAGTCCCGGCGCAGGTGTTGCTCGACAAGTATCATGGCGAATGGCGCGGCGACATTACCCGTGTTTATGAAGGCAGCTTCTGATGGCGATGGTAGCAGTGATCGGTCAGTTTCGTTTTCCCGCCGAAGCGATGTCCGACGCGCGTCCAGCCATGCGCAAGGTGATGGAAGCGACCCGCGCTGAGGATGGCTGCATCGAATATAACTATGGCGAGGACGTGCTCGATCCCGGCCTGATCCGGGTTAGCGAAGTTTGGGAATCGGCTGAACAGCTGGCCGCGCACCTCAAAACTCACCACATGGCCGTTTGGGCCGAGGAGCGCACAGCTTTGGGGCTGAGCGGGCGGAAGATCACCAGTTATCGCGTATCGAGCGCCACCGCGCTTTGATTATTCGGCGGCTTGCAATTCCATGCCGCGGTAAGCCCGCTTGCGCCCCTACAACCGCGACAGGAACCGCGTAAGCGTCGGGTTCTGATCCATCCAGGCATGATATTCGCGGTACTTGGCGTCTTCGCTGAGCAGGTGCTTTTCCTCGGTTTTGGCCCGCCAGAAATAGATAGCCGATACGCCCGCGAGGCATACCGAATTGCGCAGAGCATCGACCCACGAATTGCTGGTGACCAAAAACGGCAGCGTCGCGCACCACCAGAACGTGTTCTTTGACAGATAGGCCGGATGACGGGTGAAGCGGTAGGGCCCACCCGTCAGCACGCCGCGGTAGGTCAGGTTGGAAAAGCGGATGCCAAACGCGACGGTGGCCCAGGCATAGGCCCCGGTCAGCGCCACCAGCAACGCCGCCCAGACCCACAGT
The DNA here is from genome assembly GCA_031410395.1 of Novosphingobium sp. Lineage (GTDB taxonomy): Bacteria > Pseudomonadota > Alphaproteobacteria > Sphingomonadales > Sphingomonadaceae > Novosphingobium. The sequence continues at coordinate 12,290 of JANNZB010000448.1, read as the reverse complement.
ATAGTTTGATGCCCAGCGAACCAGAACGCCCAATCAGACGTGTTCGCCTGATAAAACAGCGGCCCGCCCTGGTTCATCACCTGAAAGGGCGGATAGCACAGGAGCGCAGCCAGCCAGCCGGCAAGGTACGGATTGGCCGAGCGAATTTGTGCGTCGAGCGGCTTCATCGTGAGGATATAGCCAACGGTGCCGATCTGCTCGTCCATGACGAACATCACCAGCACCAGCAGATTGGCGACATCGACCGGATTGTGCCAAATTCCGCCCCAATCGCGCACAACGAGGTTTTCAAAGCCGCCGGGCACGATCGAGATCATGAAGGCCGTGAAGAAACCCTTCACCGCCCAGGCGCGCAGGTGAATTGCGATTTGCGACGGGTCATATTCTTCGCGCCCGATCAGCCAGGCGCCAAAATGCCAGCACGAATCTCGGGGCTGCACCAGCACCCGGTCGAGCCACAGCACATAGGGGACCGAGGCGAGGAACAGTGGCGCCGCCGACCAGCCGAGCACCCGCATCGAGACCTGATAGGCGCCCTCCCAATACCACCGCGCCGCGCCGTAAATCAGCGCGATGAGCGCCCATGTTGCCCACAGCCCGGCCAATTTGGTGAACGAAACATCGGACACGGCAGACAGCGGCCGCTTGTTTGCCCAATCAATCCCGGTGGAAGCGCGGCGGTGGACCTTGTCGATCAATACCGACCAGGCAACCATCGGAGCGGCGGCAAAAACCAGCCCCATCAGCGCTGCATTCGGCCCGGTAAGCTGCTCGCGCCGCACAGGCAGCTTCATCGCATCAACTATGTGAGGCCAGAAATGGGCTATGCACAGCCACAGCGCGAGGCCCGCCAGTCCGCACAGGCCAACGCCTGCGGAAACATCGCTTTTGGGTAGCGATGGGGTCGGGTCTGCGTTAGTGTTCACCCAACGCGGATTAGCGCGAAAGAGTTAAGGCTGCGGTAACGCTGTGGTTTGTGCAAATTAGTGTCAGAACCGCACGAGATTATAAACTTGTGTTCGGCCCAATACCAACCTCCGTCATGATGAACTCGTTTCAGCATCCATCAAGCCGTGCGCACGGATCGGGCCTCGAAGCCGCCCGACGGTGAGGCAAATCCCCTGAAGCTGACCTCTGAGCCTGATCCACGATGGATCCTGAAACAAGTTCAGGATGACGAGCTAATTAAAATCATATGGCGAGCGAAGGGAGAATCTAAAAAAGACTCACTTGAACGCGCTGATCTTGCCAGCATCATCGAGCACGTAAAGCGTGTTGTTGGCCACCACCGGTGCAAGGCTGATCGAATTTGCAATCTTGCCATAGACGCTGACCGAACCATCAGTGACGCTGGCAGACATCAGCTGGCCTTCGGTGTTGGCGATCCACAACCGGTCACCCGCAAGCACCGGGCCGGTCCAGAAGATCGGGCCCTTTTTCTTCTTGAGGTTCTTGAACCGGTCGAGCTGGACTGACCAGCGCACCTTGCCATTGTTACGCGCGATGCACAGCAGTTTGGCTTCGTCGGTCAGGGTAAAAATCCACTGACCGGCGATTGCCGGAGTGGAAATACCGGCGAGGTTGAGCTCCCAGATGCGCTGACCAGTGACCAGTTCATAGGCGGCCATGCGCCCGCCCTGGCCCAAGGCATAGACCTTGCCGCCATCAATAATCGGATCGGCGTCAATATCGGTAAGCGCGCCCACCGAGGTCGAAAGCGACGTTCGCGCCAGCGCATCGGACCACAGCGTACGGCCGTTTTCATAGCGGTATGCGACCAGTTCACCGGTCGAATATCCGGCAATCACAGAACCTTGGCCCACGGTCGGTGCGGCAACGCCGAAAATGCCCGACAGACCGTTTGAACCGCTTTCCTTCCACAACAGCGCACCATCAGGCGCGTTGAGCGAAATCAGCTGGTTGTCCTGCGTCATTACATAGACCGAATCGACAGCAATCGTCGGCGATCCGCGCAGCGGGCCAGCGGGCTTTACCTTCCACAGCTGGTGGCCATCCTTGGCATCGAGCGCGGCAACTTCGCCGACCCCGGTGGTGATATAAACCTTGCCGCCATCATAGCTTGCGCCGCCGCCGAACACCGAGCTCGCGCCGTCGCCACGAATGCTGAAGCTGGTGGTCCAGCGCGGGCTGCCACTGGCTGCATCATAGGCGTGAACCAAGCCCTGGGTATCGATGGCATAGAGCATACCACCGCCAATAACCGGCGATGCGGCGAGCCGCGCGCGTTTGGTGTCGCCCGAAATGCCCTGAGTCCAGGTCCGCGTAGGCGATGCGGAGAGCGCAATGTGGCCATAGGACTTCGAAGGCGAATTGCCCGCTTGCGGCCAATCGGCGTTCACTTCTGCAGGGGGCAGGACAACTGCAACATTCGCCAGACCGGGTTCTACCTTGGCGCCCGATTCGATCCGCGAAAGAATCGGGATTCGGTTGCCAACTGTGGGAGTCGCCACGTTTTTCTTGCCGAAAACGCCGCAACCCGAAAGCGCAATTGCCAAAGCCAGTAAGGCAAAAGCTGAAGGCGCACGAGCGAGACGGGGGAACCTGTTGAGGGCAGTCATATCAAACCTTTTCATTGGGGCGCCCGCCTTTGAGCTTGACCACCTTGAGCTGGACCGCCTTGAGCTGGGCCACCTTGGGGTGGACCATCTTGAGCGGGCCCACCTTGAGCAGCTCCGGCCGCAGTATCTTGCGCGGCCTGTTTTACATCATCGACAGCATCAACCCCGAGCAGGCCAGCCATCTGCCGCGAGCGCAGCCGCAGCGTATCGGGAACGGTCTTGTCGCGCGAAATCGCGGCAAAAATTGGACCTGCCAAATCGTTGCGGCCCTGTTTCATATAAGCGATGCCGAGCAGTTCACCGGCGCTCCCGAACCATGGATTGCCCGATACTGCCAGCGGTTTCATCGCCGCAACCACATCTTCAGGCTTCATCTTATCGAAATTGATCGCGGTCTGACGGATTTTGGCCAGATCGCGGAACGGCTGCGGCGCATCTGAATTTGCCGCTACCTGGCCAAATTCGCTGGCGGCTTCGGCAGTTTTGCCCTGTTGTTCGGCAATCCCGGCACGCAGCATCAGCGCCGCCGCCTGGTTGCCCCAACCCCCGCTCCCGCCCTCTTTGATCAGCGGCGCGAGCAAGGCCGAAGACTTGTCGAAATTTCCCGCCTGCAGCTGATCGAGCGCGGAGATGAATTTCTCGGCGCGATCAGCACGCTGCCCATCGCGATATTGCTGCCAGCCAAGGTAGGCGCCAAACAGCGCGAGCCCCGCCACAATCGCCAGACCAACCGGCTTCGCATAAGACTTGAACAGGCCAATCGCCTGATCCTGCCGCAGGGCTTCATCAACCTCGCGCATGAATCCTTCCTGCTGCGCTTCATCGCGGCTTACCGGTGCAGAAGGCGTTGTGCCGGGATTGGTGGGACGAAGGGCCAAGTCAAAACTTTCAGGGGTTGCTGTTGTGTGGGCAGGTTCTTAGCGGATGGGCGTGCCTTTTCAACGGCAATGATGGTGAAGCCGGGCTGAATAACGGCAATTGTCAGGGAAAAGAGGCGATGTTCAAGGCTTCGGCGTAAATTTGGCGATAGCTTGCGATCATTTGCCCCTCGTCAAATTCGGTGCGGGCGCGGATTTGGTTGGCCGCACCGATGCTCGCGCGCAACGCCGGATAGGCTGCGAGGTGCTCGATTGCCTCTGCCAACAGCCCGTCTGGCTCGCTGGCCACGATAAATGGCCGGTTGGCCTCAGCCACCATATTGCCGACATCGCCCACTGCAGGCGCGGCAACTGCAAGCCCCGCCGCCATAGCCTCGACCACCGAAAGCGGGAACTGCTCGCTGTCAGACGACAGCGCGAAAAGATCGAATAGCCCAACGACCTTGGCCGGATCGCCGACAAATCCGGGCATGTGCACGCGGTGGCCAAGCCCCAGCCGCATCGCCTCGGCTTTGATCGCATCACGTGTCGGCCCCTCGCCCACAATCACCAGTTGCCATTCATCGGGAAGTCCGGAAAAGGCGCGGACCAGCCGGGGCAGGTTTTTGACCGCCCGCAGCCCCGCGAGCGTACCAAGCCAAAACTCGCCCTTGCGCTTGATCAGCCGCGGCAGGACATCGGGCTTTTCAGCGCGGCCATAGGCGTGGGTGGCGATGCCATTGGCAACACGCCGAACCCGCCCACGCGGCTGTTGCCACGCACCCAATGCAATGGCTTCAAGCTTTGCTGACGGAACGATCAGCGCCTTGGCGCGGGCGAGCGCGATGCGGCGATACCAGTTGCGCGATGTTTTTAATCGCACCGCCTCATCCTCGTTGAAGCCATCTTCGTGGTGGACCAGCGGCGGCAGTTTGAAGTGATCGGCAAACAGCATGTGCGCCATCGCCGCGTCCATCGCCCCCCAGTTGTAGGTGAGCACGAGATCAAATCCGAGCATCGTCTGCGCCAGCCGCTTCAGCCTGCCCGGAAGGGGCTTTCCGGTGAGCGAGGGAAAATCATCAGGGTAACTGACATCAATCCTGTCAGAAATCGCCGCCGACGCCCCCAAGGCACCGGGCATAGCTGAAACGATGACATGCTCCACTCCCGGCCCGAAAGCATTGATCAGCCGCGCGGCGCGCAGCTCCTTGCCGCCGGCATGGAAGCTCGATTGCAGGTGCAGCAGCCGCAATGCCCGGGGCTTAGGCAACGTGATCAACCAACCCGCTCAGGTCACGCGGGCCAGCAGGCGATCAATCGCTGCCAGCGCTTCGGGCTCATCAAGCATCGGCGCGTGGCCGACATTCGGCAGGGTGACGCATTCAACTGCGGGTGAACTTGCCCCCATTCGCGCAAAGGTTTTGTCCGAAAACAGGTTGGAAATCGCCCCGCGCAGCACCAGCGTGGGCCTTTTTGCTAATGCGTCAAACCCCGGCCACAGATCGGGCTGGTTGGAGAAATCAATTTCTTGAAACGGTTCGGCGATTTTCATGTCGTAATCAAACACGATCCGTCCGTTGGTTGATAGCACCATCACCCGCTTTGCGGCCTCGATCCACTGGTCGATGGACCATCCCGGAAAAGCTGCGCCGTGGGTTTCTTCCAGCGCCCGGGCTGCGTGCATCCAGGTGGGGAAATTGCGCCCTTGCCCGACGTAATCGAGGATCTTGCTGATCCCTTCGAGCTCGAGATCGGGGCCGACATCGTTGAATGCTGAGGCGAGGATCCGATCGGGCTGGGTAAAGCCCATGAGGATCATCATCAGCCCGCCCATCGAGGTGCCAATCGAAACGAATTTGTCGATACCTTCTTGCCCGAGCAGCAGATTTACATCCTCGACATATTGTACCGGATTGTAGGTTGCCGGATCCTTGGCATAGCCGCTATCGCCGCGCCCGCGCATTTCAGGCACCAGCACCCGCCATTCACCTGCCAGGCGTTCAGCAAGATCAGCGAAATCACGCGCGTTGCGGGTAAGGCCGTGAAGGCAGAGCACCGGCGGGCGATCCGACCTTCCAGCATAATCACGAAAATGCAGCTTGAGCCCGTCACGGCTCGTCCAATGGCGGTCTTCGAAATGGTTCACACGATCCCCTGAATTCCATAGCCACGCCTTGCGCATGGGCATTCACCGCCCCACTATCGCCCGATGTTCGCCGAACCGCAACCTTGCCCTTATATTGCCGATCCCGCGATACTGCCATTGGCCCCTTGGTTGGGCGATGCGGTGCGGCCTGCCGACTTTCCCGAGACCACGCTGCGCTTTCGCAATGACCGCGCAGCGGCAAGCGTTGGCCTTGATTCACTGAGCGACGCCAACTGGATTCGGCATTTCGGGCGGTTTGAGCCGCTGGAAAGCAATCTGCCGCAGCCGCTGGCGCTGCGCTATCACGGCCACCAGTTTCGCCATTACAACCCTGATCTGGGCGATGGGCGGGGCTTTCTGTTTGCCCAACTGCGCGATTGTGCCAAAAATTCGGCACGCGGCCGCCTGCTCGATCTTGGCACCAAGGGTTCGGGCCAAACCCCGTGGAGCCGCGATGGTGACGGGCGGCTGACCTTGAAGGGCGCGGTGCGCGAAATCCTCGCGACGGAAATGCTTGAGGCGCTGGGGGTCAACACATCGCGGACATTGTCGGTGATCGAAACCGGCGAGCACCTGATGCGCGGCGACGAGCCTTCGCCCACCCGATCAGCAGTGCTTGTCCGGCTCAGCCATGGGCACATACGGATCGGCACCTTTCAGCGGCTGCTGGCGATTGAGGAAGCGGGCCACATGAGCGCGTTGGTCGATTATTGCCTCACCCAGTTCCCCGGCCCTATGCCGCCCGATGACGCACCCGGGCGCACCGAGCCTGCGGTGATCCTGCTGCATCAGGTGGTCGAGCGGCTGGCAGACCTTGCCGCATCGTGGATGGTTGCAGGCTTTGTCCACGGTGTGCTCAACACCGATAACATGAACGTTTCGGGCGAAAGCTTTGACTATGGCCCATGGCGCTGGCTACCGCGCTGGGACGCCGCCTTTACCGCCGCCTATTTCGATCACTCGGGACTCTATTCCTTTGGCCGCCAGCCTGAAGCGCTGCTGTGGAATTGCGGCCAATTGGCGGTGGCGCTGCGCCTGCTTGCCGATACGCCACCGCTGATCGCTGCGCTTGACCGGTTCGGGCCGCTGTACGAAACGGCGATGGCACGGCGGTTCGCATGGCGGCTGGGGGTCGCGCCGATGGGCATTGATCAGGCCAAGCTGCTGCTGGGCGCGGCGGAAAAGCAGATGCGCGACAGCGGGATTGGTCCGGACGCGTTTTACTTCCAGCATCGCGGTGGCCGCAACGCGCAAAATAGCGAATTTGGCGATCTGCTCGCAGGTCTAACCCCCATCGATGGGGCGCTCGATGACCCCACTTGGTTACGGGCCGAAGCGCCCGCCATGCTGATCGACGAGGTCGAGGCGATCTGGTCCGCAATCGATGTTAAGGATGATTGGCAAGTGCTTAAAGAAAAGATAAGCGGTATCCGGCAACTTGGCCAAGCACTTGGCACAGGCCCCGGTTGAGACTTTGGCAAGGTTTGCCGGTGTAGTTAACCGACGACAAGGGGCGAATGCGCACCACATGAGCAACGAGATCATCTCGATAGAGCCGGCGACCGGCACAGAATTGTGGCGTGGTCCGCGCGGCGACGTTGACGATGTCGTCGGCCGCGCACGCCGCGCATGGCCTGCCTGGGCCGCGCAGCCGCTCGCCACCCGCATGGAACTGATGCGCCGCTTCACCAATGAAGTGCGCAAGGAAAGCGATGCCTTTGCTGAACTGATCGCCCGCGAAACCGGCAAGCCGCAGTGGGAAGCGCGCAGCGAAGTTGAAAGCGTTATAGGCAAGACCGAAATCTCGATCCGCGCCTATGCAGAGCGCACCGCGCAGCGAAAGCTCGACAATGCCATGCAGGGCACCATGGCGGTGCGGCACAAACCGCATGGGGTTATGGCAGTTTTAGGCCCGTTCAATTTTCCAGCGCATCTTCCCAATGGCCACATCATACCGGCGCTGATCGCGGGTAACGTGGTGGTGTTTAAGCCGAGTGAAAAGACACCGGCGGTCGGCGAATTCCTTTGCCGCTGCTTCCACCGCGCCGGAATTTCAGCTGCGGTGATCCAGCTTCTGGTGGGCGGGCCCGAAGAAGGGCAGGCGCTGGTCGCGCACGATGGCATCGACGGGGTGCTGTTCACCGGATCGGCGCATGCCGGCATCGCGATCAACCGCAAGCTCGCCACCCGGCCAGACAAGATCCTCGCGCTCGAGATGGGCGGAAATAATCCGATTATTGTCTGGGACACGCCAAAAATTTCCGATGCCGCCGCGCTGGTGGTGCAATCGGCCTTCACCACCGCAGGCCAGCGGTGCTGCGCCGCGCGGCGGATGATCGTCAAAAATTCGATGGCCGATGCGATGATTGATGAAGTCAAACGCCTCGCCGACCGCATGATCGTTGGCGCGCCATTCGATGACCCCGCGCCGTTCATGGGCCCGGTAATTGATAATGCCGCGGCGGACGGCCTGACCGAAAGTTTCGTATATTTGCTTTCCAATGGCGGCAAGCCGATCAAGCACATGGTCCGCGCCGATCCCAAACTGCCATTCCTTTCTCCGGCGATCATTGACACCACCGCGATGACCGAGCGACCAGATGTTGAACTGTTCGGGCCGCTCCTTCAGGTGATCCGCATCGATGATTTCGATGCTGCAATTGCCGAGGCAAACAACACCCGCTTCGGGCTTTCCGCCTCGCTGATCGGCGGCACCCCGCAGGTATACAACCGCTTCTGGGCGAATATCCGCGCGGGCGTGGTCAACTGGAACCGCGCAACCACCGGCGCAAGTTCGTCGGCACCGTTCGGCGGGGTTGGCCTTTCAGGCAATCATCGCCCAGCAGCGTTCTATGCGGCGGATTACTGCGCCTATCCGGTGACATCGTCAGAAATGGACCAACCGCGTGCGACAATTGGCGTCGGCCTGCGCAACGATTGATTGGGACTTTGCCGAATAGGATAAAATCTGATCCCCCGCGAAGGCGGGGGCCTCAGGCGTATCGCGTTATGTTTCGCCCCGGCTCATGAAGCGCCCGCCTTCGCGGGGGAGCAAGATATTTGAGAATTTGCCCAACCGCGCATGTCGTCAAAACCCGCGAGTCACCAGATCAACTTCGGTCATGCCTTCTGGCCCCGGCCGCACGTAAACCGCGAATCCCGCTGAGCCCAGCTTGCCGCTTAGCATATGCGCATCGCCATCCGCGTGATGTGCAGCTTGAAGGCCGGTCCTGCGCGCGGAGGCAGAGTAGAAATCGAGCACATCGCCAGCGGTAACCTGCGTGCGGAAATTAACCGCGCGCATCGCGCAGCCGGCAGCATCGCTACCCAGCGCCTCTTGCACGTGGCCGCGCGGATAGATCGGCAGCGCAGCGGGCATTTTCGCCGCCCAAGCGAAAGTCCAGCTTGCTGTTTTCGCGCATGGCATCGCGCCGAACGCTTGCTGCCATGATAACTGCACAGTCTCACCCGCCTTTGCCCCCGCGCCAAGAGATGCAGCGGGAGCCGCAGGCGGATCGGCACCCAGCAGGGCAATTGCATCAGCCTTTGCCGCAGCACGCGCTTCAGCGCTGAGATCTTCGGTGGGGATCAGCGCGGTCGGCACTCCATCGCCGGTCAACGCAACGCCCACCCGGTTCTGGCTGGCGAGATCAGGATCGGTCATCAGCGGGTCGGCCAATGCAGCGACAATTTGCGGATCGCGCGCATCCACTGCATCAGACGCGCCCTCGCGCCCGCAGCCGGTCAGCAATCCGGCCACAGCAATGCACACTGACAGGATCGATCGGTTCGCAGCCATGACAGCCTTATCGCCGAACAAGGTTAAATTCCTCAGAACATGCCTTGCCGCAGTCAACTCCCCCGACTAGGCGCGGCGCGTTATGCAAACAAAAATACGATGAACCCTGCCAGCAAGGGCAGCGGCCTGCCCTACGCGCTTGGCGCTTACCTGATCTGGGGACTGCTGCCGCTTTACCTGCACCTGCTTCAGGCAGTTCCGCCGTTTGAATTCGTCGGCTGGCGGGTGATTTTTACCCTGCCGGTGTGCCTGGTGGCGATTGCGGTGACGCGAAACTGGCGTGCGCTGGCCACTGCACTTGTTAATCCGCGCACAATGCTTGTGCTGCTCGGTTCGTCGCTGCTGATCGGGGTCAACTGGCTGATATACATCTGGGCGATCCTTGAAGGACACGTCTTGGCATCGAGCCTTGGCTATTACATCAACCCGCTGGTGAATGTGCTCGCGGGAACCCTGTTCCTGGGTGAGCGGCTTAGCCGGCGACAGTGGGGCGCGGTGGCGCTGGCGGCGGCGGGCGTTGGGCTGCTGGCGCTGGGGGCGCTTGATATGTTGTGGATCAGCGTGTCGCTCGCGATTTCCTTTTCCGGTTACGGGCTGGTGCGCAAACTGGCGCCGGTGGAATCGCTGCCCGGACTGACGGTGGAGTCGGTGGTGCTGCTGATACCCGCCGTGCTGATCTGCTACCACTACGCGCAAGCGCCGCTGGGCACCGCATTTGGGCGGGACAGCCAAACCAACATATTGCTCGTCCTGGCGGGCGTTATCACGGCGGTGCCGCTGCTGCTTTTTACCGAAGCGGCGCGGCGAATGGACTATTCCACGCTTGGATTTGTCCAGTTCCTGTCACCAACGCTGGTTTTCGTGCTGGGGCTTTTTGTTTTCCACGAACCGTTGCGTCCGCTCCAGCTCGGATCGTTCGTGCTGATCTGGGCCGCAGCCGGGCTGTTTATTTTTGATCTGCTGGCGCGGCGAAAAATCAACCGAGAAATTTCCAGCCCAGCTTAGTCCCCGCGTGGAACGGGACAACGGCCGTGCCATTGGCGTCGATTGATCCTGGCACTTCCACTTCGCCCCGCTCCAGCGTCACCGTGCCCGCGTTGAGCGGCAGGCCATAGAAGCGCGGGCCGCTTTCTGAGGCGAAGCGCTCGAACCTGTCCAGTGCGCCTTCCTCATCGAACACGGCGGCATAGCTTTCCAGCGCGAAGGGGGCGTTGAAAATCCCCGCACAACCGCAAGCCGATTCCTTGGCTGAAACGGCGTGAGGCGCGGAGTCTGTGCCAAGGAAATACTTGGCGCTGCCCGATGTCGCCGCCGCGCGCAGTGCCAGCCGGTGGAGCTCGCGCTTGGCGACCGGCAAGCAATAGGCATGGGGGCGAAGCCCGCCCGTGAACATCGCGTTGCGGTTGATATGCAGGTGCTGCGGGGTGATGGTTGCCGCCACGTTCGGCCCGCAGGCATCGACGAAAGCCACCGCTTCACAGGTGGTGATATGTTCGAACACAACTTTCAGATCGGGCAGCGCCTTGATCAACGGGGAGAGAACGCGATCAATAAACACCGCCTCGCGGTCAAACACGTCGACCGCTGCATCGGTAACCTCACCGTGGACGCAAAGCACCATGCCGATTTGCGCCATACGTTCGAGCACAAGCATGATGCGCGCCACATCGGTCACACCGTGCGCTGCGCCAGTAGTAGCGTGGGCGGGATAGAGCTTTGCAGCGGTGAACACGCCCTCGGCATGGCCCCGCGCCAGTTCATCGGGATCGCTGGCATCGGTCAAATAAGCGGTCATTAAAGGCGTGAAATCCGCGCCTTCAGGCAGCGCCGCGATGATCCGTGCGCGATAGGCCGCCGCATTGGCAACACTGGTTACCGGCGGTGACAGATTGGGCATGATAATCGCCCGGGCAAATTGCCGCGCAGTCCAGCCCGCCACGCCCGCCAGCACCGCGCCATCGCGCAGGTGGACATGCCAATCATCGGGGCGGCGGATGGTGAGGGTTTGTGCGGTCATGCCTTCCCCTTAGTCGCCCGGCACCCTATCTGTCACCCATGCCCAACACCCAAATTGCCACCCACCTTTCCAGCCGCGCCGTGATCCGGCTTTCGCCTTTGGAGGCGGGAGAGGATGTGCGCGGATTTCTGCAGGGGCTGGTTACAAGCGATGTTGCCGGTGCTCTGCCGGTCTGGTCGGCGCTGTTGACGCCGCAGGGGAAGGCCATCGCCGATTTCCTGATCTGGGATGATGGCGAGGACCTGCTGATCGATTGCGAGGCGGGTGCGGCAGATGCGCTGATCAAGCGGCTTTCCATGTACCGGTTGCGCCGCAAGATCGGCATTGCACGCGACGCAGCGCTATCGGTTCACTGGAAGGGCGAGGGCTTGGGTAATGACCCGCGTTTACCCGCACTCGGCACACGCTGGATTGCCCCGGCTACCGCCACCGAGCAATCTGCAGAACCCGCATGGCTCGCGCACCGACTTTCGCTCGGGGTTTGCGAGGGCGCGAACGAGCTGGCCGATTTGCTGTGGCTTGAATGCAATGCGGCGGAGCTGAACGGCGTCTCGTTCACCAAGGGCTGCTATGTCGGGCAAGAAAATACCGCGCGGATGAACTGGCGCGCGAAGGTCAACCGGCGGCTGGTGGTGGTGTCGTTGGCGCGATCAGACCCGGCGCGGCAAAGGGCGGCCTATCCGGATCTGGGGCTGGCTTTGGATCACTTGCGGGTGGAAGATATTGCGGCGGATCTGGTGCCGGAGTGGATGGTGCTGGGCTGAGGTTGTGCGCGCATACTGAAACTTTTTGCTCCCCCGCGCAGGCCGGGGCCTCAGGCCTTCGGGCGCTAAGTTCCGTCAAGCCGCATGAGGCCCCCGCCTCCGCGGGGGAGCAAGGACTAAATTTTAAG
>JANNZB010000447.1:0-2981 GCA_031410395.1 Novosphingobium sp. | reverse complement strand
GCGATGCTGGCAGCATTTGAAGAGATCGAACGCGAGGAGAACAACACGTGAGCAAGCTTGATGGTCTGGGTTTTCGCGGCAAGACTGTGGTCCTTACCGGCGCCAGTTCCGGCATGGGTGAGGCAGTGGCGAAGATCCTCGGCGAACTGGGGGCAGAGGTGCACATTGTCGATATTGACGAACCAAAGGTGCCGCATGCCAGCTTTACCCGCTGCGATCTTGCCGATCCGGCGCAGGTCGATGCCGCCGTTTCTGCGCTTCAGCCGCTTGCGCCGATTGACTTCCTGTTCCCCTGCGCCGGCATTCCGCCGCACACGCTGGGGCCGCTCACCTGCATGCTGGTCAATTATGTCGGCACGCGCCAGTTCGTCGAAGGCATGGTCCCCGCCATGGCAAACGGCGGGGCCATTGCGCTGATATCTTCCACTGCCGGGCTCGACTGGCAGGTAAACCTTGAACAGAACCTCGAAATGCTGGCGATCAGCGACCCGGCTGAGGCAAAGGCCTGGTGCGAGGCTTCCCCTGACAAGCTGCGCGATGGCTATACCACCTCAAAAGAGATGCTGATCGTCTGGCTGCAAGCCTATTGCCTCAAGCTCGCAGAGCGCGGCATCCGCATCAACGCCATTGCCCCTTGCCCGACCAGCACCGCCTTCATGGATGTGACGGTCAAGCGTGTCGGCAATGCCTTTTTCGATTCTTATGGCTATCCGCTGCTCGGCCGCATGGCCACTGCCGAGGAGCAGGCCTGGCCACTAATTCTGCTCGCTTCACCACTCAATTCGTCGGTTACCGGCACCGTGCTTGTCACCGATCAGGGCAACCTTGAGCGCCGCGACCCTACTGCTCGCCGGATCGACGCGGCGGTAACCGGCAAGGTGCTGAGCGATAGCGCCCGCTCCGGCCCCAGCATCAAGTAGGAACAGCACTCATGTCCGAAGTCCAAGCTGCCCCGCCTCCTCCAAAGCGCCCGCGCCCCAAACTAGACGCGGTCAACCGCCCGTTCTGGACCGGCGGTGCGGAGGGCAAGCTCTATATCACCCAGTGCAACGATTGCGCTGAGTGGACGCACCCGCCGCGCGAATTCTGCCGCCATTGCCAGAGCGAAAACGTCGGGCCGCAGGCTGTGCCGGGAACCGGGGCGATTGATACGCTGACGGTCAACCATCAGACGTGGATGCCGGGGCTGGAAGTGCCATTTGTCATCGCCCGGGTGCGGCTTGATGGCGCCGCGGGCGTAATCCTCACTACCAACATCGTCGGCTCGCCGGTTGATACTGTGGATTTCGAGGACCGGGTGCGCGTCACCTTTGAAGAACAGGACGGTATCTGGTTCCCGCTTTTCGAGCGGGAGGGCTGAGACATGACCAAACAGATCGAAGCCTATATCACCGGTGTCGGCCAGTCCGAGGTCGGCATTCGCCTTACGCGCTCGCCAATGGGGCTGACGATGGACGCCATCCGCCAGGCGCTGGATGACGCCGGGCTGACGTTCGACCAGATCGATGGCGTCGCGACCTACCCCGGCAAAATGTCGGTTTACATGGGCTTTTCGCCGATCGGTTGCGAGGATGTGATCGAGACCTGCGGGATCAAGGCGCGTTGGCATATGGGCGGCGGCGAAATCCCCGCCCAGCTTTCGGCCATTGCCGAGGCAGCCAACGCGATCAAGACCGGCCAGGCGCGGCACATCATCTGCTTCCGCACTGTCTATGAGGCCGCCGCGATGGCGCGCCCCGATGAATTCCCGGCGATGCGACGCCAAGAAGCTGAGGGCAGCTCGCAATGGACCGCGCCCTATTTCGCCATATCAGCCGCCTGCTGGGTGGCGCACTATGCCAACCGCCACATGAAACGCTATGGCATGACGCGCGAGCAACTGGCGCAGGTTTCGCTCAACGCCAATCGCAACGCGCTGCTCAATCCCAATGCCCGCGCGATCACCAAAAAACCGCTGACCATCGACGAATATATGGCCGCGCGGATGATCACCACTCCGTTCTGCCTGCATGATTGCGACCGCTTCACCGATTGCTCAACCGTAATCATCGTCTCCGCCGCCGATGCGCTTGACGAGGTCAAGAGCACACCGGTGCGGATTGCTGCCACGGCGGGCGCGGTGAATCGCTATTCGTGGGATCAGCCCGAATGGATGGCAAGCTATGCCACCGGGCCGGACCTGTGGGCGAAGACCGACTACAGCGTGAAGGACGTTGATACCGTCCAGTTTTATGACGGCTTTGCCTTCTTTCCGATTACCTGGCTCGAGGCGCTGGGCTTCTGCGAGGTCGGCGAAGGCCACAGGTTTATCGAGGGCGGCACCCGTATCGCGCGGGATGGCGGGCTGCCGCTGAATACCGCGGGCGGCCAGATCGGTGCCGGGCGACTGCACGGCTTTGGTTTCGCGCATGAGGCGGTCACCCAGCTGCGCGGGATGGGCGGCGAACGCCAGATTCCCGGCGATCCGCGCGTGGCGGTGGCAACATCAGGTGGAGGTCCGCTGGCGGCGGCGCTGCTGCTGGCGCGCGACTGATCGGGATCAGGCGGCCAAAGCCAGCTGTGCCCGGCCATCCTCTTTCGCGCGATACAGCGCTGCATCGGCTCTCTGTAAAACTTCGTCGATGCCGCGATCGAACTGCGCGATACCGGCACTGGCGGTGACATTTATTGCCTGGCGTCCGACCTTCAACTGGGTCTGCGCGAAATTATCAAGGATCCGCTGGCACACCTTCTCGGCTTGCTCAAGCGACGCACCGGGCAGCAGGATAACAAATTCTTCACCCCCCAACCGGGCGAATGTATCGGATGAGCGGATTTCCTCCTGTCCGATTTCAGCAAATGCGCGCAAAACCTTGTCGCCCGCTGCATGACCGTGACTGTCATTAACCCGCTTGAAGTGATCAAGGTCAAGCATGGCAATGCAACCGACCTCCTGCGCCGCTTCAAAGTGCCGCGCCGCATCGAAAAATGCGCGCCGGTTC
>JANNZB010000446.1:0-6250 GCA_031410395.1 Novosphingobium sp. | reverse complement strand
GCAGGAACGCGAGTTCCTGTTCGTCGAAGATGCCGCCGACGGGATTATTCGCGCCGCGCTTTCTTCTGATGTCGATGTGCTCAACCTTGGCATGGGCGATGCCTGTTCAATCGCCCAGATCGCGCTGTGGATCAAGGAAGCCGCAGGATTCACTGGCGAAATCGTCTATAACCAGAACCGCTTTGTCGGCGTCAAAACCCGCAGGCTCGATGTCAGCCGGGTGCGCGAAGTGCTCGGCTGGAGCGCAGAAACCCCGCTTAAAGATGGGCTGCAAAAGACGGTCAACTGGTACACCGCCAGCCTCGATGCAGCGGTAACCGGTAACTGAATCGATGCGCGATACCCTTGCAGGCAAACGGCTGATGGTCGTTGAAGAAGTGCTCAAGGACCCGGTTGGCCACTGGTACGAATATGTCCGATCAGTGGTGGAAATGAACCGCGCCGCCGGGGCCGCCGCGATAGCCGTCGTCCATTCCGCCGTAGAGCCAGACATTGCGCGGGAAATAAACGCAATTCCCGCATTTCCGCGCAGCAACTGGGACAACGTCTATGCCCGCGGAAATGCGTGGCAAAACCTTGTCGGCATAGTCCGGCACAATTGGCTGGTTTACCGGACGATGCGCAAAGTGGTTTGCGAACGCGGGTCAATTGACTGCCTTTTCGCCCCCACCGTGTGGGTGCATCACATTTGGGGCTGGCGGCTGCTGATGGCGCTTCACGGGCGCAAAATCGGCCGAATGGTGCTGCTGTTTCGGATGAATCCCGGCACCTCTGTACCCGGCTCGGACGTTCCGGTGTTCGACCGTTCAATGATGCTGCTCAAATGGGGGATGCAGAGCTTTTCCGGGGCCATCCGGCGCGGCAACGTGGTGTTCGCCACCGACAGCACCCGGCTTGCCAGCCAGTACCGGCAGCTTTGCGGGATCGCGCCAAGCCTGTTTCCCAGCCCCCGCGTCGCGCCGTTCCTTGACCGGCACAAGTCCGCCAAGCAGTCCGGTGAACCGATCGTGTTTTCCAGCCTCGGCCCGGCGCGGTTTGACAAGGGGATCGACCTGATTCAGGCGGCGATCAAGCAATGCCTGACGAGTGGCGTGTCTCGCCCGGTGAAGTTCGTTATCCAGTGGAATCAGCCAATTCGCGATGGCGCGGGCGATCCCTATCTGCCCGATATTGCGCTGGCAGACGATCCGCGTGTTGAATTCATAACACAGTCGCTGGGTAGCGCGGACTATGAAGCCGCGATCGAAGCAACCGACTGTATGCTGCTGCCCTATCGGCGTGACAGTTATTACGCGCGCATCTCTGGCGTTGCGGTTGAAGCTGCGACCGCCGGCGTCCCGATAATCCACACCGGCGACACCTGGATCAGCGATCTGGTCGACAGTGTTGGCGCAGGCGTCGCGATTGACGATGGCGATGCCGATCAAATCGCCGCTGCCATTCACAATGTCATCGATAACTTCGACCACTTTCGCAACCGCGCGGCTGAACGCCAGCATCTTGCGGTAGGGGCGCACTCTTCAGAAGCGTTTCAGACGTGCCTGTGGGGCCAGAAATACCTGCGAGACCAGCAATGACCGCGCACAAACCCGGTGACCCGCTCACACTCAACCGGCTCTATGGCCGCGCCAAGGGCAAGCCTTTGCGCATTGCGCAGCAAGGGCTGGTCGAAACCCTGCTGCCCCGGATCGCCATGCCATCCGAGGGGGCGATAACGTCGGATGCGCTGTTCGGCGATGCACGCCCGCTGCACTTTGAGATCGGCTTCGGCGGCGGCGAACACATGGCCTTCCGCGCCGATATGCTGCCCGATCACGGCTTCATCGGGGCTGAACCGTTCCTCAACGGAGTGGCCCAGGCGCTCACCCATGTTGATGGCGACAATGGCGCGCGCACTCCGCTGGGCAATGTCCGCATCCACCACGGCGATGCGCTCGAGGTGCTGGCGCGCATTCCCGACGGTGCGCTGTCGTTTCTGTATTTGCTCCACCCCGACCCCTGGCCCAAGGCGCGCCACGCCAAGCGGCGGATGTTGAACGACGGCCCGATAAACATGTTCGCGGCCAAGCTTAAACCGGGCGGCGAGTTCCGTTTCGGCACCGATCATGCAGTCTATCTGCGCCACGCGCTGATGGTTATGCGCCGCCACAAGCACCAGTTCGAATGGCTGTGCGACCAGCCCAGCCAATTCCAGCAGCGCCCCGGCGGCTGGCCCGAAACCCGTTATGAAGCCAAGGCACGCAAGGTTTATCACCACGAAGTCTGGTATTTCCGTTTCAGGAAACGCTAAAATTCCGCGTTATCGCTGATCGAGAAATGCCTGATAATTGGCGCGCTTCACCGGATCGCGTTTGGCCTTGCCGCTCAGCACCTTGACCAAGCCGTCACGCAAGCCCCTGAGTACTGGCATTGGCCTGCGCCGCCGAAGGGCCATGAGCAATGCCGCCGCCATCCCGCCAACGATCCGCAGCGGCATGTAGCGCTTGGGCGCATAGCGATAGGTGAACAGGATCTTGTTCCGCGCGCCGGTATAATCCTGAATATCGCTGGCCTTACCCACCTGCTGCATATGGTTAAGCACCGGCGAGGTGCCGAAAATCGTCCGCCACCCGCCCGCATCGAGCAGGCGCAGGGCAAGGTCACATTCTTCCAGCGTGTAGAACAGATCCTCGTCATAGCCGCCTACCGAAAGGAAGGCGCTTCGCCTGATGCCGTGTCCGCAGGCGGCAAAATCAATGGTTTCCGGGCCGAAACCTAGCCGCGCGACATGATGAATGCGGCTGTCCTGCAACACGTTGTTGAAAGGCATGCAAACGATAGCAACATCCGGCGCGTCAAAATCGCCCAACGCCACTTCGAGCGTCGCGGGATCGACCAGCATCGAATCGTCATCAAGTGGAAACACGATCTCGGTCTGCGCCAGTTCCGCCCCGCGATTGCGCTGGAAACAGGGGCCGAGTGACTGATCGCTGCGAATATAGGTGACGCCGGGGAACGCCCGCGCCACTGCATCCTGCGTCCCGTCGGTCGAGGCATCATCGGCAACGATGACATGAAGCGGCACGGTCTGGGCGAGCGCGAGCCTGATCGCATCGAGCACCATGTCACGCCGGTTGTGCGCGGTGAACACCACGGTGGTTACCGCCGGGGTTGCGGTGATATTTCCCTGGCGATCAAGGGCAAAGGCGGTCTGAGACACCAGTTGATCTATGACGACCGGGCAACCTGCGTCAACAACGCGATTGCTGCATCGGCGCGGTCGACTATCGCATCGCGTGACCAGCGGTCAGCAGCGCGGCGCTCGCCTTCTGCGCCCAAGGCGGCGGCTTCCTCCGGGTCATCAAGCAGGCGGGCAATCGCCTCGGCGAATGCCGCAGCATCGCCCGGTGCGGTGGCAAGGCCGCAGCCCTGAACTTCGTCATAGAGCCCGGTTCCCGGTGCAGCGGTCGCCACCACTGGCAGCGCTGACCACAGCATGTTGGCGAGTTTTGACGGCAGCACCAGATCGGCGGCGCCGGCAATTTGCGGCAGCAGATGAACATCAGCCAGCGCCAGCAATTCACCCAGCCGCACGGCGGGCTGAAGGTCATGGAACTGGACATTGCTTAGTCCGGCGGCCTGTTCCTGAAGGCGAGCGCGATTGGGGCCTTCGCCGCAAATTACGAACGCGAGGTCTTGACGCCCAGCCAGCAGCCGCGCCGCCTCGATGATAATCTCAATGCCCTGCTTGTTGGCAACATTGCCCGAATAAAGCGCAACCCGCCGCTGGCCGAGGCCCCATTCGGAACGGTAGCTGTTTCCGCGCGCTGGATCGGGGACCGGAGCATTAGCCCAATTGCGCAATTCTACCACGCGGCTAGCACGCACGCCTTTTTCAGCCAGCTTGGTGCACATCTGCGGGCTGATGGTCGAAACGCGATCGGCAAGGCCGAGCAGCCGGTTTTCTAGCCAGCGTGCGGCCCGCGCTGTTGTGCCGTCGCTGACCAGACCGGTGGCAAGCGCCGCCTCAACTTCAAAGTCCTGCACATGGATCCACAACTTCGCCCCTGCCAGCCGTGCAGCGATCCAAGCGATGGGAACCGAAAGCAGAGCGGGGGCAATGCAGATTACCACCTGCGGCTTGGCGCGGGCAGCAGATAGCGCCGGTGCCAGCGCAGACAGGGCGAAGCTCGCCAGATGAACGATGCGTTTGATACCGCTGGGCTGCGCGGGAACATAATGCGGGCATCGGGTGATGGTGACGCCGTTTTCTTCGGCGCCCGTCCAGCCGGGGCCAAACCCGGGATAGCGTTTCCACTGCGGATAGTAAGGCTGCCCAGCGATTACCCTCACTGCATGGCCGCGCGCCGCCATGCCTTCCGCCAACCCCCGCGTAAAGGGACCAATCCCGACCTCCTCGGGCGCATAATTGAGCCCGACAATCAGCAGCGCGTCCGGCCCGCTCATCGCGCCCAACCGGCGACGATCATTTGCGCAACTTCTCAATGATCTTGAGCGACAGATCGCGGACCAGTTTGACCAGTCCCCGGCGCGGGTATCCCATCACCTTGGCATAATTGGCGAAGGTCAGCCCCATGCCTGCGCTATCGCGCGCAGGATGGAGTGAGGGACTTGCTGTCACGTGTGCAAACAGATCGGCGAAGCCAGTCTTCTTCTCGGCAGGCAGATGCCAGATGGTCAATTCGCGGTCTGCGGGCGCAAGGTTGTGGAAGTGGAAGGTCGTCCACAAGCGGCGGATAAAGCCCTTTGCCGTGCCGATCTCGACATGTTCAAGCGCATAGAGCACCGAGAGCATATGGCCATCTTCGCGCGGGGCATCGGCGGCTTGGCTGGAAACATCGGGCCAAAGCGCCCTCGCCCGCGCGGCAAAACGCACGGTCAGTGCTTGCGTCGCGGCATAGATCTCGCCGCCGCAATAGGGGGTGGCCGCTTCCACCGGTCCGCCATGTCGTGCGACAAAACGAGCCATTCCCTCACCCGAAAGCCCGTTGATCATGCTTTCGCCCGAATAATCCCGATCATCAAGCAAATAGGTAAGCGCGCCATGCTGGTCGATTGCCCCGGCCATAGCAGTAACCGGGCGCAGCCAAATGACATCATTGTCCAGCACCAGCACGCGCTCGGCCACTGGATTGGCGGCGAGATACTGGAGAATTTCGAAAATGTAGAACTGGTTGGCCCAGGCCGATACGTCGTCGCTCGAAAGCCGCCAGGTAATCGGCAGCGCGACAACCTCGACACCCCAACGGGCAAACAATCTTTCCAGATCAATTCCGCCAACCGTTGGTAGGCGAACATTGCTGAAAAACACATGCCGCGCGCCCGGATTGACCGCGAGAGAACTCGCGTAAAACACCGCGATGCAGCGCCAATAGGCCTGCTGAACCTCGGGCGCGTCAGATTTTTGCCCAAGCTGCGGTGAATAGGTAGCGTTGCTGGCATCATCGGAAACGAACCACGTGCAGATTGCCGTTCCCGCGCCGGCCTGATCGGCCATCACAGGCGAGGTATCAGCCATTGTTGATGATCGGCGCGCCCTGCATGACGATCATGTCAGCCTGCACCATCTCACGTGCCAGTTCGCGCACCGGGGTTTCATGCCGCCAGCCGAGCTTCTGGTGTGCCTTAGACGGATCGCCGATCAGCAGCTCGACCTCGGTCGGGCGGAAATAGCGCGGATCGACCTCGACCAGACAGCGGCCTGTCTTGGCGCAGTAGCCCTTTTCCTCAAGGCCGGCACCGCGAAATTCGAGCGCGATCCCGGCATCTTCAAACGCCCATTTGACGAACTGGCGCACCTCGGTGGTTTCGCCGGTCGCCAGCACGAAATCATCGGGCTCATCCTGCTGAAGCATCAGCCACATGCCGCGAACATATTCGCGCGCGTGGCCCCAATCGCGCTTGGCATCAAGGTTGCCAAGATAAAGCTTCTGCTGGCGCCCCAGTGCAATCGCCGCCGCCGCGCGGGTGATCTTGCGGGTGACGAATGTTTCGCCGCGCAACGGGCTTTCGTGGTTGAACAGGATGCCGTTGCTGGCGTGGAGGCCATAGGCCTCACGGTAATTGACCACGATCCAGTAGGCATAGAGCTTCGCCACCGCATAGGGGCTGCGCGGATAGAACGGCGTGCTTTCGCGCTGCGGCACTTCCTGCGCCAGCCCATAGAGTTCGGAGGAAGACGCCTGATAGAACCGGGTCTTGCCCTCAAGCCCCAGGATGCGGATCGCTTCCAGCAGACGCAGCGTGCCAA
>JANNZB010000445.1:0-4014 GCA_031410395.1 Novosphingobium sp. | reverse complement strand
ATTCAAAGTTCACCCCGCGCTCATCGAGCAGCGCCACCGCCTCGCGCAGGTTCTCCAGCCATTTGCCGGGAGGGTTGCCATAGGTCGAATAGGACAGAAACGCGACGCGCGGTTCGTGCCCCAGCCGACGCGCCACGGCGGCGGTTTCGGTGGCGATGTGGGCAAGTTCTACCGCAGAAGGCCGCTCGTTGATCGTCGTATCGGTAAGGAACACGGTGACGTTCTTGCCGATCATCATGTGGATGCCGAAAGCAACCTCGCCCGGCTTGGGATCGATCACCTGTCGCACTTCGCGCATCGTCTGGGCGAAAGGCCGGGTAAAGCCCGAGATCATCGCATCGCCATGCCCCAGCGCCAGCAGTGCAGAGGCAAAAACGTTGCGGTCCTGATTGACCATGCGTTTGACGTCGCGCTCCAAAAACCCGCGCCGTTGCAGGCGTTTATACAGGAAATCGACCATCGCGGCGACATGTGGCGAGCTTGCCGAATTATGGATTTCATAGGATTCAGGCTCGCTGACCCCCAGCTCTACCAGCTTGTCATGCACCGCCTGCTCGCGGCCGACCAGCACCGGGGTGCCATAGCCGAAATCGCGGAACTGGATCGCCGCGCGTAGCACCACGTCCTGCTCGGCCTCGGCGAAGATCACCCGCTTGGGATTGGCCTTGACCTTCTCATAGACCTGCGTGAGCACCGATGTTGTCGGGTTGAGCCGCGCTTTAAGGCTAAGACGATAGGCGTCAAAATCCTCGATCGGCTTTTGCGCCACGCCCGAATCCATCGCCGCTTTGGCGACGGCGGAGGAAACCACTTCCATCAGGCGCGGATCAAATGGGGCAGGGATGATATAATCAGGACCGAACTGGTGGCTCTTGCCATAGGCCGCTGCAACTTCTTCGGGCACCTGTTCGCGCGCGAGTTCAGCAATCGCCCGCGCCGCCGCAATCTTCATTTCCTCATTGATCGCCGTCGCCCGAACATCGAGCGCGCCGCGGAAAATGAACGGGAAACCAAGCACATTGTTGACCTGGTTCGGGTAATCCGAACGCCCAGTAGCGACGATGGCATCAGACCGCACGGAATGGGCATTGGGCGGGGTGATCTCAGGATCAGGGTTGGCCATGGCAAAGATGATCGGGTCTTTTGCCATTGATTTGACCATGTCCTGACTAAAGGCCCCGGCGACCGAAAGCCCGAAGGCAACATCGGCCCCGGCCATGGCTTCGGCCAGCGTGCGATCCTCAGTGGCAATCGCGTGGGCTGATTTGAACTGATCGATCCCGGCGCGGCCCTGATAGATCACGCCCTTGCTGTCACAGACGGTGACATTGGTGTGCTGCACGCCCATCGATTTGATCAGCGCGGTACACGCCAGCGCGGAAGCGCCCGCGCCGTTGACCACCACCTTGATATCGCGCAGTTCACGCCCGGTAATGTGGCAGGCGTTGAGCAGACCAGCGGCGGCGATGATCGCGGTGCCGTGCTGATCATCATGCATCACCGGAATTTTCATCCGCTCGCGCAGGGCTTGCTCGATGACGAAGCATTCGGGCGCCTTGATGTCTTCAAGGTTGATGCCGCCGAATGTCGGCTCCATCAGCGCGACGGCTTCAATGAATTTGTCCGGGTCTTCGGTGTCCAATTCAATGTCGATCGAATCGATGTCGGCAAAGCGTTTGAACAGCGCCGCCTTGCCTTCCATCACCGGCTTTGATGCCAGCGCGCCTAGATTGCCCATGCCAAGAATCGCTGTGCCGTTGGTGATCACCGCGACGAGGTTGCCCTTGGCAGTGTAATCATAGGCGGTGGCGGGATCATCATAGATGGCCTGGACAGGAACGGCGACACCGGGCGAATAGGCGAGGCTGAGGTCGCGCTGAGTCGCCATCGGCTTGGAGGCGATAATCTCAATCTTACCTGGCCGAATGGTCTTGTGATAGAACAGCGCCTCACGCTCAGTGAACTTGACGTTGCTTTCCTCGCGGGGGGCAGTTTCCTCAGACACGCACAGCATCTCCCTGTTGCAACTTGGCCCCTAACCATTCGCCGCGCATCGCGATAGGGGAAAGCGGGGGATTGCACCGTTTCCGAATCGACTTAGTCAGGTCTAATCTCTCCAGCGATGCACGCACCGCAACCTTCCTCTGGCCCACCGGGACCAGCAACCCCGATGATGGCCCAGTATCACGGGCTGAAGGATCAGGCGGGGGGGTGCCTGCTGTTCTACCGGATGGGTGATTTTTTTGAGCTGTTCTTTGATGACGCGAAGATCGCCGCGCAGGTGCTTGATATTGCGCTCACCAGCCGGGGTGACGGCGTGCCGATGTGCGGGGTCCCGGCGCACTCGGCGGAAGGATACCTTGCACGGTTGATCAAGGCGGGGTGCCGGGTGGCGATTGCCGAGCAGGTGGAAACGCCCGAACAGGCAAAGAAGCGCGGCGGATCGAAGGCGCTGGTGGCGCGGGACATTGTGCGATTTGTCACTGCGGGAACGCTGACTGAAGAGGCGCTGCTGGAACCGCGCCGGGTGAATATGCTGGCGGCGGTGTGCGATGTGCGCGGGGTGATCGGGGTTGCGTCTTGCGATATTTCCACGGGCCGCATGGAGATGGAAGAGTGTTCGCCGGAGCAAATCGGCGCGGCGCTGGCGCGGGTCGGGGCGAGCGAACTGGTCGTGCCGGAGGGCTGGGAACTTGCTCCGCACGATTCCATCCCGCGCCCCACGCGTGATTTCGCCAGCGATGGCGGGGAAGCACGGCTGAAGGCCTTGCACGGCGTCGCCACGCTCGACGGGTTGGGCCAGTTCAGCCGGGCGATGCTCGGGGCGGCGGGCGGACTGGTCGCCTATCTCGATCACGCCGGGCGCGGGAAATTGCCGCTGCTGCTGCCGCCGGTTATGCGATCGGGCGCGCAGCATCTGGCGATGGACGAGGCAACACGTGCCAGCCTTGAGGTGCTTGAGGCCAATGGCGGCGGGCGGCGCGGCAGCCTGATCGATGCGGTTGATCGCTGCGTCACCGGAGCAGGCGCGCGGCAACTGGCCGAGGATTTGTCAGCGCCGCTCACCGATATGGGCGAGATTGGCGCACGGCTTGAACTGGTGGCGTGGTTGCATGATGAGCCGCTGTTGCGCGATGATCTGCGCGCCTTGCTGCGCTCGCTGCCTGATGTTGGCCGGGCTTTGGGCCGCGTGGTCGCCGGGCGCGGTTCCCCGCGCGATCTTGGGCAACTGCGCGATGGTCTGGGCGAGGCGGCGCGGCTGCGCGATCATCTTGAACGCCGCGTGGATCGCCCCGCGCTGGTTGACGCGTTACTGCCTGCGCTCGGCGGCCACGGCGCGATGATCGATCTTTACATCCGCGCGCTGGTCCCCGCGCCGCCGACCGAACGCAGTCAGGGCGGTTTCATCGCCGAGGGCTATGACCACGCGCTCGATGCCCTGCGCCAAACGGCGGGCCATTCGCGCCGCGCCATCGCTGCGTTGGAGGCCAAGTATCGTGATGATACCGGCGTAAGCGCATTGAAAATCCGCCACAACGGGGTGCTCGGTTATTTTATTGAGGTTCCCGCCAAACACGCTGACCGGCTGATGGCGCCGGAGTCCGGCTTTACCCACCGCCAGACGATGGCGGGCGCGGTGCGGTTCAACGCATTGGCGCTCCACGAAGAAGCCAGCCGCATCGGCGAGGCGGGCGGCCATGCGCTTGCCGCCGAGGAAGCACATTTTGAGGAGCTGGTTGCTGAGGCGGTGAAGCGCGCTCACGTCATCGCCAGCACCGCCGCTACGCTCGCCCGGATTGACGGTGCCGCCGGGCAGGCCGAACGCGCAGCCGAAGGAGGCTGGTGCCGGCCGGCGATCACCCCCGAACCATGCCTCGAAATTACCAGCGGACGGCATCCGGTGGTCGAGGCGGCACTCGCGGGCTGTGGTGAGCGCTTCGTCGCCAACGATTGCAATCTGGGTTCTGATGACCGCCTGTGGCTGGTCGGCGGGCCGAACATGGGCGGCAAGAG
>JANNZB010000444.1:0-4532 GCA_031410395.1 Novosphingobium sp. | reverse complement strand
CGATCTTCTTGGAGCGCTTCTTCAGATCTTCGATTGTGGCGGCGACGGCCAACTCCACGCCGCGCTTCAGATCCATCGGGTTCATTCCGGCGGCCACCGCCTTGGCGCCCTCGCGGACAATCGACTGGGCGAGAACCGTTGCCGTCGTCGTGCCGTCGCCGGCCATGTCGCTGGTCTTGGAGGCGACGGCGCGCAGCATCTGGGCGCCCATGTTCTCGAACTTGTCCTTGAGTTCGATTTCCTTGGCGACGGTAACGCCGTCCTTGGTGATGCGCGGAGCACCGAAGCTCTTTTCGATCACCACATTGCGGCCCTTGGGACCGAGGGTAACCTTCACCGCATTGGCGAGAATATCGACACCGGCGAGAATGCGTTCACGCGCATCGCGCGAAAAGCGTACTTCCTTGGCAGCCATTTTTCAGTTTCCTTTTGAATTGGGTTGGGATGGAATTGTTGTCGCTCAGGCAATTACGCCGAGCCCATTGGCGTCAGCCAATAATTCCAAGAATATCCGATTCCTTCATGATCAGCAGATCTTCGCCATCGAGCTTGACCTCGGTGCCCGACCACTTGCCGAACATAACCTTGTCACCAACCTTGACGTCGAGTTGGGTGATCTTGCCGTCATCAGCGCGGGTGCCTGATCCGACCGATACGATTTCGCCTTCAGCAGGCTTTTCCTTGGCGCTATCAGGGATGATGATGCCGCCAGCAGTCTTTTCTTCGGCCTCGATGCGGCGGACCAGCACGCGGTCGTGCAGTGGACGAAATGCCATTGCTTGGGTTCCTCTCAGTTGGTTGAACATGCGTTTGGCACTCTCATGCATGGAGTGCCAGCGGGGCGCATATGGGTTCCGCTTAAGGTCCCGTCAAGGCCGGTTAGCACCGCCCGCGTGAATCTTTTTCAGGCCGGGGCGAGGCCGAGCCGATCGCGCCGGTGCCAACGCCACAATAGCAGCGCGGCGACGACCACCAGCCCGGCCATCAGTCCGATCCATACTCCCACACCCTGAAGCGGTGTCTGCAGACCCAGAATAAATGCCGTAGTGAAGCCCACCAGCCAATAGCCGCCTAGCGCCATGATCATCGGCACGCGGGTATCTTGCAAGCCGCGCAAGGCTCCCGCCGCTACAGTCTGCATCCCGTCGAACAGCTGGAACGCGGCGGCCACCGCCAGATATTGCAGGGCAAAGCCGATCATCACCGCATTGGCGGCGGCGTTTACATCGACATAGGCAGAGAGCAGCAGCCGGGGTGCCAGCAGCATCACGCAGACGCTGATCATCTGGAAAATCAGGCACAGCAGCAACGCCGCCCGCCCCGCATCGGCGACGCCGCGCTTGTTCCCCGCGCCATAGTGCCAACCCACCCGGATCGTCGCGCCCTGGCCGATCCCATAAGGTATCTGAAAGAACAGCGCGGCAATCTGCAAGGCAATGGCGTGAGCGGCGAGCTGTGCAGGGCCAATATTGCCCATAATATAGGCGGCCGAGCCAAACAGCCCGCCCTCGGCCACCACCGTCAGCGCAATCGGCACGCCCAGTTTCACCAACTGACGCAGCCGCTGCCACTCTGGCCGCCACCATCGTCCCCAGATATGGGTGCGGCGCATGCGGCGGTCGCTTTGGATGATGACGATGTAGGCGGCCATCGTCAGGAAGGCCGTAATCACGCTCGCCAGCGCCGATCCCGGGAGTCCCAGCGCAGGCGCGCCAAAATAGCCGAAAACGAAGGCAAGATTGCCGATCACGTTGACTACGATGGCGAGCGCAGTGATTACCGTGGCAAACACCGGACGCCCCATCGCCGAAACGAACATCCGAAGCACATTGCTGACAATCATCGGCAGCAGCGCCACGCTGATAATGCTAAGA
The DNA here is from genome assembly GCA_031410395.1 of Novosphingobium sp. GTDB lineage: Bacteria > Pseudomonadota > Alphaproteobacteria > Sphingomonadales > Sphingomonadaceae > Novosphingobium. The sequence goes on along the minus strand of JANNZB010000444.1, from coordinate 2,658 downwards.
AAATGCTGCGATTGCGCGGCTATCTGAGGGTTCTGATGCGTTGCCAGCATCAGCACCTCACCGAAATGGCAGATCACCATGCCCACAATCGCGCAGCCCAGCGCCAGCCACAGCGCCATACGGATCGTTCGCCGCACTTCGCGCACCGAATGGGCCTTGGCTCCCAGCTCCGCTGCAATCAGCGGCGCGACCGATCCTGTGAGTCCGAGCAGCCCCCAGTTTACCAGCGCAAAGATCGTCACCGCCAGGCTTGAGGCGGCAAGTGCTTCCTGCCCCAACCGCGCAACGAACATAACGTCGCTGGTATAGACAGCCATTTGCAACAGGTTGGCGAGCGCCAGCGGCGCTGCCAGCTGCAACGTCGCGCCGATCTCTTGGCGCCAGGGGGAGGGAATGCTGCTCGGTTCCATGAGGCCGGAGCGGATAGGGCAAAGGTGCGGACAGCGAAAGCGCGATTGCGTTCTTTGCGCGCACGCGCGCAGCATCAGGCGTTGACGCTGCCAGCGCCACGTCCCATGTCCGCGTCAGCCAGTTTACAGGAGTCCCCCGATGCGCCTCGCCATTGCCCTTGTTACACCCGCCCTGTTCGCTCTGTCGGCGTGTGGCGGAGGTGGCAGTCAGTCGCAGGACAAAGGCGATGCTTCACCAGCGGCTGAAGCCAGCCCGGCCGAGAGCAGCGTCTCTCTCGCCTCCGCCCCGCCAGAATTTGCCCAATGCTCAAGCTGTCACAGCATTCGCAAAGGCCTCAACGGAGTCGGGCCAAGCCTGTTCGGTATTTTCGGCAGCAAGGCGGGGGCGGTGGCAGGCTATTCTTACAGCGCAGCCAACAAGGCCTCAGGCCTGACATGGGACGAAGCGACGCTCGACACCTACCTAACGTCGCCCATGAAAATGGTGCCCGGCACCAAGATGACCTACGCCGGAATGGCAGACCCGGCCAAGCGCAAGGCGGTGATCGATTTCCTCAAGACTCTGAAATAGCGGCTATTGGCGGCGAGATTGAGGTGCCAACACCCAGACGGCGCAATCAGCATCGAAAGTAGCAGGCATGGCACCGCACCAAACTGATGATGATTTGGCAGACTTTTTTACTGACCAGACAATCTGCAACGATCCTTATCCCTTCTACGAGCAGCTTCGCGCCAAGGCGCCGGTTTGGCTTGATGCTCGCCATGACGTGGCGATGGTCACCAGCTTTGAACTGGGGGTGGCAATCTATGGCGATCAGGATCATTTTTCATCCGCAAATGCGGTAAACGGCCCGCTTCCGCCGCTGCCCTTCCGGCCCGATGGCGATGATATTACCAGCCAGATTGAAGCCGTCCGGCCTGATTTGCCGATGGCCGGGCTGCTGGTCACGCTGGACGGGCCGCAGCACGCTCTGTTGCGATCATTCGTGGTGAAGCAGTTCACTCCCCGTCGCCTGCGCGAAAACGAAGCGCAGTTGCGTTCTATTGCTGAGCGGCTGATTGATGATTTTGCCGACAAGGGCGAAGTCGAACTGGTGCGCGGCTATGGCGTGCCGTTTGCAGGGTTGGTCATCGCGGATTTGCTGGGTGTCCCGCAGGAAGATCGCGGATGGTTCAGAGAGATGTTTGGCACACGGCCAAGGTTCGATCAGGCCAATACCGGCGAATCTTATAATCCACTCGCCTTTCTCGATAGCAAGTTCACCGAATACATGGTTGACCGGCGCAAGCAGCCCCGCGGAGATGTGCTATCCGAGATTGCCAACGCCACTCTTGCTGACGGCACGAATCCCAGTCTCAGTCAGGTTGTCACCATCGCGACATTTCTGTTTGGTGCAGGTCAGGATACGACCGCCAAACTGCTATCCAGCGCCATGCGCATTCTGGCTGAGCGCGCAGACCTGCAAGATCAGCTGCGCAGCGATCACGGGCTCATACCCGATTTTATCGAGGAGACGTTGCGACTGGAGGGGCCAGTAAAAACCAGCAGCCGTATCGTTCGCAAGACGGTTTCACTGGGCGGCCAGACGGTGCAGGCAGGCACGCATATTGCGCTGTTGAACGGCGCGATGAACCGTGATCCTGAAAAGTTTGAAATGCCGGAGGAATTTCGCCTTGGGCGGCCAAAGGTTCGGGAACATCTGGCGTTCGGCAGGGGTGCCCATACCTGCCTGGGTGCCCAATTGGCCCGAAACGAGGTGAGGATCAGTATCGAGCTGCTGCTCGACCGGATGAAAAACATCCTTATCTGCGATGAACATCACGGTCCTGTTACCGCACGGCAATACCGGCAGGAGCCGGGCTATGTCCTGCGCGGGGTGCGCAGTTTGAACTTGAAATTCACGCCCGGCTGATCTGGTCCGCACCACCGGCGCCTTCAATCTTTGACCTCGGCCTTTGGCGCGCAGCGATCAGTTTGCACAGACCGAGACGATCTCAATCGCCTCGTCGCGCCCGCCAAAATCCACAAAATCGCCAGCCTCCGTCCCTAGCATCGCCCGGCACAGGGGTGCGAGGAACGAGAGCAGACCTGCGGCTGGATCAGTCTCATCGTGGCCGACAATGCTGATTTCAGCATCCTTGCCGTTCATCCGGTAGCGGACTCGGCTGCCGAACTGCACCTTGTCGCCAGCCGGAGCCGGACGCAGATCAGCCGTCGCCAGCCGCGCGCGCCAATAGCGCAGATCGC
>JANNZB010000443.1:0-3155 GCA_031410395.1 Novosphingobium sp. | reverse complement strand
GCGGATTGCGGTCGTAGAGCGGGAATAGCGACGACTGAATCTGGATCATTATCTTGTGACCCGGGCGGAATTCATGATTCACCGCAGGCAAGCGAAACTTGTATTCTTGGACTTGGCCCGCGGGGATCGCGGTAGGGTTTGAAAAACTTTGTCGATAGCGCCCGCGAAAAATATCAAGGCTAATTGCTAGCTGATAGCCTCCAAGCTTGGGGTTGGATGGGTATTCGCCGGGGTAGACGTCGATTATCTTGACGACGAAATCGCCGTCGGTTCCTGTCGTACGCGCAAAAATGTCTGCCCACGGCACGCCCGATACGCGGACAGTCTTGGTTAGTGCAGCTGTGGTGAAGCTCAACACGTCGGTGCGACCATCGACCGAGCGCTGGTCCTGCACGAGCCAATCACCCCAGCGCCCATCGTCGAAGTTAACTGGCCGCGGCAAGTGCGGGACTGGGTTGGCGGGATCGGCAACATAGCTATCCTCGCCAGAGGCTGCCGCAGCGAAGCCCAGCCCCCGGGCTCCCTGAAGGTATATTGGCGTTAGCGGGGTCACGCAGTCGTCGCACGCGAGCGGCCAGCGCGAAAAACGGTCCCAGTGGTTGGCACCGGTGTTGTAAATTGTCGCTGCGGGCATCTGAACCGCGGGGCTGTCCTTGAGGTACTGATTGAAAAACGGCAGGACCATGTCTTCGCGGTATTGCGCGGCGGTATCGCCGCTCCACTGGAAGGGGCCGAGGCTTCGCCCTTCGCGGTTGACCTGGCTGTGCCGCCAGGGGCCCATGACGATGAAATTGTTGGCGGAATGGCCAGCCTTGACCAACGCTTCATAGCTGCGGATAGCGCCCCACATGTCTTCCTGATCCCACAGACCCTGTTCCCACAACGTAGGGACGTTGGACGGGCTGCGAGCCAACATTGTATCGAGCGCCTGACCTTGCCAGAACTCGTCATAAGCCGGGTGGCTCACCATGCGGTTCCAATAGGGCAGTTGATCGTAGCCTGAGCGCTTGGCCCAGTCGCCAGCCGAGATCGAACGGAAATTGTCGTAATCGTCGTAGCCGCCCGAAGGCGGAGCGGTGCCCTTGCCCTTGTAGCCAGTCTGCTGAGCCAGCCAGCCGATGTTTGTCAGGCGGAACGCGCCATAGTGAAACCAGTCGTCGCCCATCCACCCATCGATCATCGGGCTTTGCGGTGCCGCAACCTTGAGGGCGGGGTGCGGATGCAGCAGCGCCATGACAACGGTGAAGCCTTCGTAAGACGACCCGATCATACCCACGCGGCCGTTCGATTGTGGCAGATTGGCTTTGTTCACCAACCAGTCGATTGTATCGTAAGCATCAGTGGTGTGATCGACCTTCGAGCTGTTGAGTGGGCCGATTACCGGCCGGGTCACAATATAATCGCCTTGCGAGCCGTGCTTGCCGCGGATGTCTTGATAGACGCGGATGTAGCCGTCATTGACGAACATCTCGTCTGACAGCGGAAGAGTCGACAGTTCGCTCGCGCTCTCCATACGGTTAGCGCGGGCCTTGGCGTCGTAAGGGGTGCGCGTCAGCACGATCGGAGCGTTGGTTATGCCCTTGGCATAGACAATCACTGTATAGAGTTTGGTTCCATCGCGCATCGGCATCATCACCTCGCGCTTGACATAATCGCGCTCAGCTTCGGGCGGGGTGAATTTGGCCGGAATGTCGCCCGCGGGGGCCTTGGTCACCGGCGCGGCGCCTTCAACGGCGGTAGTGGATGCGGAGTGGGCGAGGCTGGGGACGGCTAAGGATAGCGTTGCTGCCACCAGCAGCAGGGGAGATTTGGCACCCATTTCAAACTTTCCGTTTCTATAGTTTTATCCAACCTAGCAGTGGCAAGCCGAAGCGCAAGCATCGGCATTATCAGATTAATTACACCGATTGGCGAGGTGGTGCAGGGCGATAGCCGTAGAGGTCCGCATTCCCCATAGCCGTTATCGTTGGCGGTTGGCAGAACGTGGAACTTCATGCCACCAGCCAGGGCAGCAACGATAACCGTTCTGTTGGCGAACTGCCCGTTGCGTGCGTTCACAAGCAACGCGGTTGAGCCGGTGTCCGTCAAAGGATAACCCGGATGGATTGGCATTCTACCGATCCTTAGGCTGCGCCGTCATGGCTCATGCCTGATGTGCCTGAAGCAAATCGCGCTTGATCTTTTTGGCGAGGCTCCATTTGTGTACCTCGGTCCGGCCGTCATAGATGCGGAACGCACGGATTTCGCGGAACACCTGCTCGACGATGGCTTCGCCGGTAACGCCGGTGCCGCCCATGACCTGCACACAATTGTCGGCAATCTTCATCAGCGCCTCGCGCACCGCAACCTTGGCCATCGAGCTTTCTGCCGTTCCCAGCAAATCGGTATCGAGCACGCCCGCACACCAATCGATCATCAGTTCGGCCTGTTTCAGCAGGATTGCATTTTCGGCCAGCATGAAGCCAACGCCTTCATGGTCGATCAGCAACTTGCCAAATGCCTCGCGCTTGCAGGCATAGGCAGTGGCGATTTCGAAATACAGCTATTTCATTGTTTCAGCTAGACAAATGACTGCGTGGTGGGCGCTGACGGGCTCGAACCGCCGACCCTCTCGGTGTAAACGAGATGCTCTACCAACTGAGCTAAGCGCCCTTCCCGCGACCATAAAGTACCGCAGAACGGAGCGGCGCTATTGCCGGGAAATGTGCTCGCGTCAATCGGTGGTTGCGGTGATGGACTTTACGCGCGGTTAAGGTGAGACTTGGCCTTGCGAATCAAAGCTGTGGGAGGCGCAGATGCGTTTGGGTTGGAAGGCGGTTCTGCCGGTCATACTGGTGGCCTCTATCGCCGCGCATGGCGATTCGCCGCCCCAAGTCACGCTGGCAACGCCCGGAAGCGCCGGATCAGCCGGCGGAAGCGGCGCGATTGAGCGGTTTACCCTGCGTTTTTCGGAAAGCATGGTGCCGCTCGGCGACCCGCGCGTGCTTCCCGCCGCGACCAGCGATTGCCCGGTTCCAGCTAACGGCCGCTGGGTAGATCCGCAAACTTTCGTGCTCGATTATGATCGCGCGCTTCCCGGCGGCACCACCTGCAAGGTTACCCTGCGCGATGGGCTGTCCACACTTTCGGGCGCGAAGGTGCAGGGGCAGACCGAC
>JANNZB010000442.1:0-15484 GCA_031410395.1 Novosphingobium sp. | reverse complement strand
GCCACGCCGGATGCTTCCCCGCGCTTGAGGACGAGCTTTGCGGATTGATTTCGGCGGCGCGCAAAACAGATTCGACCATCGCCCCGCCCTGATTGGCCTCGGCGACGACGCGATCCGCCTGCCACGCTAGCGCGGCACGAGCGACGGCGCGGGCCCATTTTTCGGGGCTCGGTTTGGTCACTGAAGCATCGGCGAGCACCCGCGCCACGCCATCTTCACCCAGCGCGCAAACGACAATCCCGCAGGCATCACCGTGCGCCGAAGCCGGAGGATCAACCCCGATCACCGTGCGCTCCGGCGCAGACGAGGCGGCGCTTTCGCGCGCCGCCTCGATCATCGCCCGGGTCCACAAGGCGCCTTCAATGTCTTCGATCAGTTCGCCGTCGAGTTCTTGCCGCCCGAGCGCAGATTTCGCATACGTGCGCCGCATTTGCCGGATGAAACGCGGCGGCAAATTGGCGCTATTGTCATACGTGGTTCCGCGCGTCACCACCACATCCCCGCCTGCCTCGGCAGCGATGAGCTTGGCCAATAGCGGCACCGCGCGCGGGGTGGTTGTGGCGAGCGCGGCTGGCTGGTCACCCAGCCGCAGCCCCATCATCAGATTGTCCCAGCTTCGCTCGGCACGCTCGCCTGCTGCATCCCATTTGGCAATCTCATCACACCAGGCATGGCTGTGCTGCGGCCCGCGCAGGCTTTCCGGCTCGCCCGCCGAATAGAGCGTTGCCTGAGCACCGTTGGGCCAAGTCAGCCGCCGCAAAGATGGTTCATAGTGGGGCAGACGATGCGGCGGAGATGTGGCAATAATTCCACTTTCGCCCTCGATCATTACTGCCCGCGCCTCGGCCAACGAGGCTGACACCAAGGCAATCCTGGCATTTGGCTTGCGGCGAGCTACGCGGCGCACCCATTCTGCACCGGCACGTGTTTTCCCAAAACCGCGCCCTGCAAGGATTAGCCACAGCCGCCAGTCACCAGCAGGCGGCAGTTGCTGCTGCCGCGCCCAAATTTCCCAATGCCAATGCAATTCGTCCATTTCGGGCTTCGACATACGGGCAAGCAGCGCGGCGCGATCATCATCATCCAGCTTCAGCAATTGGCGCGGGTTAGATGGGACCATTGTCGTCCTCCAGCGCATCTTCAGCTGCGTGCTTTTCACGTTCGCGCATGGCATCAATTTTGGCGTTGATTGAAGTGAGGATTTCCTCTTCGGTTTGATTGGCTCGCAGGGCGTGTTGGCGCGCCACACTTTGCTTGTGGGCAACCAGCAAACGGAACGAAGTGGTGTTGTCGAACTTGCGCGCTTCAGTTTCCTTGGCTTCGCCAATGCGGAGCCGATGCAGTAGGTCAAGCTCCAGATTGTCGTAACCTTCGCACAGTGCGATGAGCCATTGGTGCGCGAAATCTGAATCTTCGCGGCGGGTTTTGTAAACCCAGCTCGGGCTGATATCGGCAACTGTTGCGGCGGCGGTTACATTCGATGTTTCCGCCAGAGCGGCAAGAAAAGTCTTCCGCCAATTCTTGGGCGCACCATAGCGGCGCTTCGACGCTTTCGCGCCAAGACTTATTTTCGTCATATAGGGAAACTCCATCGGGCAAGGAGTCAGGCAACAGCCCGATCCGAATCGGTCTATCGCGATGCTTCTAATATGTACCCAAAGAGCGTGACGATGTCAAGAACAAAGAACCATATCGGTTAATTTCTTGAACGCTTGCCGCCACGCTTCGCCGCCTCTATTGCGCGGGTAACGCCTTCAATCTTCCGGAGTTTGCCGATGCTGCGCCGCCTCTATGACTGGATCCTGTCAAAAGCGTCGCATCCGCATGCCGCAGGTTGGCTGGCGTTTTTCGCTTTTGCCGATGGCGGGCTGTTCCCTTTCCCACCGCACCCTTTGCTGGCGCTGATGTGCCTGGCCGAGCCCAAAAAAGCCGTGCGCTTTGCCCTGATCACCACGGTGGCCTCGTTGTTTGGCGGGCTGCTCGGCTATGCCATCGGCCATTTCGTTTATGATACCGTCGGCAACCAGCTGCTCGGCGCGCTCGGACTGACCAACAGTTTCCCCAAAGCAGCCTGCTACCTGCGCGAATACGGCGCGGAGATTATCGTGTTCAAGGCGGCGACGCCGATCCCGTTCATCCTGATTTCGATGACCGCAGGGTTCATTTCGTTCCCTCTGCTGACATTTGCTGCGGCCAGCCTTGTTTCACGCGGAGTGATCTTCCTCACCATCGGCATTCTGTTCCGCCTGTTCGGCCCGCCGATTAAGCTATTCATCGACAAGTACCTGCACTGGCTGGTGGTCGGCTTTATTGTGGTCTTCGCCTCAGGCTACATCGCCTTCGCCATGATGAGCGGCGGCGCCAAAGCGACGGCGGACAAGTGCGATCATAGCGTGGCGGCGGCTGCCAAGGCCTAACCGCTTGAGGCTTAAGGCCCCGGCGGTTTGACTTTGCTCGCCAGCGCCTCAGTAATCGCACGTTCTGCGATGGGCCGCATCACCGCGTAGCCAGCAGCCTCGGGATGGACGCCATCGCCTGTGAATTCGGCCTTCATTGCACCGCCCTTATCGACCATCGCCGCGTAATAATCGGCGTAGGCGAAACGTTCGGTAGCGGCGTAATCCTTGAGCCACGCATTCATTTCCGCGACCCGAAACGCGGGCTGCATCGCCGGTTTCCAGCCGAAGCGGTCCGCAGGCGGCACCGAAGCGAGGATCACCGCGATGCCGTTCGCCTGGGCGAGACTGGCCATAGCGCGAATGTTGTTTTTGAAATCCTCGATCCGGTTCGGGCCGGTGTTGCCAGCAACGTCATTGGTCCCGGCCATGATGTGGACCGCGCGCGGATGCAGCGCGACCACATCTTGCCAGAAGCGCAGCAGCATCTGCGGGCTAGTCTGCCCGCTGATCCCGCGGTTGGTGTTGCCGTGTTCAAAGAACTCCTGATCGGCGCGCCACCAGCCTTCGGTGATCGAATCGCCCATGAACACCACTTGCGGCGGCGCGGCCTCCACCGCGGCATTGTCAGCACGAAACCGGCACAGCCAGGCCCAGTCATTGGCTTTGACGTAAGCATGGCCGAACCACAGCCCCTCCTGCGCCGGGCACGGCTGATCGATCATGCCTTCGCCGGGTGCGGCCACGTCCTGCGCCAGCGCCGGATTGGCCGACAGCGCAAGCAGAACGGCGGCTAGCAGGTGCTTAGGCAAGGATACCAGCCACCTTGCCCGCCCGTTCAAACATGCCGATAATCGTCTGCACCTGTTCGGCGGTATGCTCGGCGCACAGCGAGCAGCGCAGCAGTGTCATATTTGCAGGCGTCGCCGGCGGCCTTGCGAGGTTCACATAAAGCCCCTCGTTAAGCAATGCGTCCCACATCATCGCGCCTCGCTCCAGATCGGGCATGATCACCGCGATGATCGCCGACTGCGCCTCCGCCGTGCCGAGCTGGAAGCCGAGATCGCGAAGGCCCTTGTGCAGAACTTTCGAATTCTCCCACAGGTGCGCGCGCTTGTTGGAGCCGTGCATCAGCTTGCGGATCGAGGTGGCGGCGGTCGCCACCACAGACGGCGGCAGGCTCGCGGTGAACACATAAGGGCGGCAGACCAGCCGCATGATCTCAAACTTGGGATGGTTGGAAACGCAAAAACCCCCGACCGTGCCGACGGATTTCGAAAACGTGCCGATGACGAAATCAACGTCATCAAGGCAGCCCTGTTCCTCGGCCACGCCGCGGCCATTGGCGCCGATAAAGCCCATCGAATGCGCCTCATCGACCAGCACCATCGCGCCGTTTTCCTTCGCGACGCGAACCATTTCCTTGAGCGGGGCAATATCGCCGAGCATCGAATAGACGCCTTCAAGGATCACCAGCTTGCCCGCACCTTCAGGAATGCGCTTGAGCCGCTTTTCCATCGCCTCGATGTCGTTGTGCTTGAAAGGGACCACTTCGGCATCACCCAGCTTGCAGCCATCCCAGATCGAGGCGTGACTATCGATATCAAGCACGATGTAATCGCCCTTGCCGGCGATAGTGGAGATAATGCCAAGGTTCGCCTGATAGCCGGTGGAGAACACCATGGCGTGGTCCATGGCGTAAAATTCCTTGAGCGCTTCCTCGCATGCCTTGTGTCCGGCATAGGTCCCGTTGAGCACGCGCGAGCCAGTGGTGCCTGCGCCAAAATCGTCGAGCGCCTGCTTGCCTGCTTCGATCACATCGGGGTCAAACGTCATCCCCATGTAGTTGTAAGTGCCGAGCAGGATGGTTTTGCGCCCGTTGCAAATCGCCTCGGTGGGTGAGAGCACCCGCTCCATCACCATGCCGAACGGATCGGTCATACCGGTCGAAAGCAGGTCCTCACGCGTTTTAATCAGCGCATCAAATTTGGAGAAGAGATCGGTCATGCGGAAGCCTTATGTCTGCAATTTCACCACAGCATCAACCAGCTGGCCATAGTTCTCGATCTCGGCCTGCGCGTTCATGCTGATAATAATGTCAAAATCGTCTTCGATCACCGCGACGAAATCCATCACCGTCAGGCTGTCAAATTCCAGATCGTCTGCGAAGGTAGTAGCATCGGTGACTTCGACACCCTTCTTGTTGAACGGTTCTATCAGCTCACGAATCTTGCTGTCAGTGGCGGCGCGATCCATTTTTGGGCTCCCGGATGTGTTTTGCGGCCCCAATGGCCGAGGATTAAGGCGCAAAAGCGGCAGAGGGCCGCGCTGTCAAGGCAAAGCCCGCTCAACCAGCCCCTTCACCGCTGCCATGAACGGCCCGATTGATACCGGCTTGGCGAGATAGCCCTCCGCGCCTGCATCCCTGATCCGCTCCTCGTCGCCCTTCCCCGCATAGGCAGTTACCGCAAGCACCGGGATCAGGCGCAGCACCACGTCCGCCTTGGCTTCTTCGATCAGGTCGAGTCCCGAAACTTCGGGCATCTGGATGTCCATGATTATGAGATTTGGGACAAATTCGCGCGCGCGCTCCAGGGCCTCGCGGCCATCCGCCACTGGCTCCACGGCATAGCCCTGGCTGCGCAGCACGTCGCAAAACAGTTTCCGGTTGAGATCGTTGTCCTCGACAACGAGGATGCGCTTTGCCATGCGGCATTCCTTAGGCCGAACTGACAGGAGCTGGCAATTCTTCGCGAACCCCAATCCCCTAATGCCGATCCTGCCGCGCTGGCTCTCGAGGCGCTGGGCTGGATCCTGATTGACGAGAAGCGCGCCGAAAGGCTGCTGAGCCTGACCGGGATGACACCGGAAGATCTGCGTAACGGCTTGTCCGATAAAGGCATTCTCGCGGCGGTTCTGGAATTCCTCAGCGGTCATGAGCCCGATCTGATCGAGGCGGCCGTGGCACTCGGGGTTAAGCCAGAGGCACTGGTGCAAGCCGGGGAGGCGCTATCGTCATGAGCCGCCCCTTGGTGATCACCGATTGCGATGAGGTGCTGCTGCACATGGTCGCACCGTTTGGCGGCTGGCTGGCCGAGCAGCACGGGATTGAATTCCACTTTGTCGGCAATGATTTCGCCAAGGCAATTCGCTTTGCCGATAGCGGTGAGCCGGTGCCAATCAAGGAAAGCTGGAAGCTGCTCAACACGTTTTTTGAAACCGAGATGCACCGGCAATACCCCATCGAAGGCGCGCTCAAGACGATGCAGCGAATTGGGGAAGATGCCGACGTCGTCGTCCTCACGAATTTGGGCGATCATTTCAATGCGGCGCGCACGCAGCAGCTTGCCGATCATGGTTTCAACCTCAAAGTCTATACCAACCAGGGCCCAAAAGGCCCGGCGTTGCAAAAAATCATCGCCGAATACTCCCCCAGCCGGGCTGTGTTTATCGATGACATCGCGCAGCACCACGGCTCGGTCGCCGATCTGAGCCCTGATGTCGGGCGCCTGCATCTGTGCGGTGAACCGCAGCTCGCGCGGCATATTCCTTGCGCGCTGGCAGCCGGACAGGCCCATGCCCGGATCGATAGCTGGGACAAGGCCTTGCCCTGGTTGCTCGATAGGCTCTACGAGTGACTCATGACTGACAGTGAAATTGATCAGCGCCTCGCCGCGCTCGGCCTCACCCTTCCCCTAGCCGCAGCGCCGGTGGCGGCCTATGTCCCGGTCGTGGTCGCAGGCGGCCTCGCGCATGTTTCCGGGCAGTTGCCGTTTGTTGGCGGCAAGCTGGTGACCGGACGTTTGGGTGAGGACGTTTCGCTGGAGGAGGGCGCCGCCGCCGCACAGGCCTGCGCGCTGATGATCCTTGCCCAACTTAAAGCAGCACTTGGCTCACTGTCTCGGGTCGAACGCATTGTCAAACTGGGCGCTTTTATTTGTTCAACCAGCACTTTCACCGATCAGCCCAAGGTTGCCAATGGCGCATCGGAATTGATGGCAGCTGTGTTTGGCGAGGCGGGGAAACATGCCCGCAGCGCGGTTTGCGTGCCCGTGCTTCCGCTGGGCGCGGCTGTGGAGGTGGACGCGATTGTCGCTGTTAGCGCCGCTTGATCGCTGGCTGGCGCCTGCGCCAATCGCGCGGCGGGCGGACTGGCTGAAAGGTGCGCGGTTTGCTCATCGCGGCCTGCATGGCGGCGTTGTGCCCGAGAATTCCGCGAGCGCCTTTGCCGCAGCAATTACGCGGGGCCTTGGCATCGAATGCGATGTGCAGAAAACCAGCGACGATCAGGTGGTTGTAATCCACGATTTCGATCTTGACCGGCTGACGGGTGAGACCGGCCCGGTGGCGCGCCGCAGTGCTGCACAATTGCACTTGACGGCCCTCAACGGCAGCAAGGATAGCATCCAGACGCTGAGGCAAATGCTGGATCAGGTCGCGGGCGCAGTGCCGATCCTGATCGAAGTGAAATCGCGGAAAGAACGCCCGGTGGCGGCGATCTGCCTCGCCGTGCGCCGCTCGCTCGAAGGTTATCGCGGGGCGCACGGCGTGATGAGTTTTGACCCGCGCGTTGCTCGCTGGTTCGCCCGCCATGCGCCGCTGACCTCACGCGGGCTGATCGTCACCGAGGAAAATGACAAGGCGCTGATGGGCCGTTTGCGCCGCCATCTGTGGCTGTGGATGGCGAAACCGGATTTCCTTGCCTACGACGTGCGCGATCTCCCCAGCCGTTTCGCCGCATCACAGCGCAAGCGCGGGGTTCCTGTCGCCACCTGGACCGTGCGCAACGCCGACTTACGCGAACGGGCTGCGCTTTATGCCGATGCCCCGATTGCCGAGGGCGCAGGGGTGGCGTGAGCGATATTTCTGCCCGGCTGGAAACATCGGTCGGCGCGGTTCCGGCTGATCAATGGGATGCGCTTGATGCCAGCGGCAATCCCTTCACCAGTCATGCCTTTCTTACTGCGTTGGAGGATTCGGGCAGTGTTGGCGGGGACAGCGGCTGGAACCCTGCGCCGATTCTGATCGATGGCGCCGACGGCCGGCTCGCCGCCGCTCTCCCCACCTATATCAAGGACCACAGTCAGGGCGAATATGTGTTCGACCACCCTTGGGCCGATGCCTGGCACCGCGCAGGCGGGCGTTATTATCCCAAGTTGCAAATCGCCGCTCCGTTTACCCCCGCAACGGGCCCACGCCTGCTGACCCGCGATCCCGCGTTGGCACCGCCGCTGCTGCGCGCCGCCGAAGCCCTGTGTAAAGAGCACGGCCTCTCGTCAGCCCATGCCACCTTCATCGAACCTGCACAGTTGCCCGTGTTTGAGGCGGCGGGCTGGCTGCTGCGCAGTGACATCCAGTTCCACTGGGAGAACAATAGCTACGCCAGCTTTGATGATTTCCTGCGCGCGCTGTCGTCAGACAAGCGCAAGAACCTGCGCAAGGAACGGGCTTCGGCGCAGGACGGCGTAACCATCCGGCGGCTACGAGGGCCGGAAATCCTTGAGGAGCACTGCACGCGTTCTGGCATTTCTATCAGGATACCGGCGCGCGCAAATGGGGGCGGCCTTACCTGACGCGCGAAGCGTTCAGTCTGTTCAGTGAGCGGATGGGCGACAAGGTGCTGCTGATCCTCGCCCTTATGGATGGCGAGCCGGTGGCAGGCGCGCTCAACTTTATCGGGCCGGATGTGCTCTATGGCCGCTATTGGGGTGCAGCGATCGACAAGCCGTTCCTTCATTTTGAGCTGTGTTATTATCAAGCCATCGACGCAGCGATTGAACTGAGCCTCGCCCGCGTTGAGGCTGGCGCGCAAGGCGGGCACAAATTGGCGCGAGGTTATGGCCCGGTGCAAACTTGGTCTGCGCATTACATCGTTCATCCCGGCTTCCGGGCGGCCGTCGCCGATTTCCTTGAGCGCGAGCGCGAGGGGGTGGCGGACCAGCAGCTATTCCTTGGAACGCGGACTCCGTTCAAGAAGGAATAGAGAGGGTTTGGTTCGCGCAGAGGCGCAGAGGCGCGGAGGTGTTGCGCTTTCGGCGAAGCCGCCTGGTGAACCAGAGCCCGTGAATTACGTCGCGTAGAATATTGAGAGCTGCCTGCGGCGAAGCAAAAATCTCTCTGCGCCTCTGCGCCTCTGCGCGAACCAACTTCTTTTTTGGTCCAGCACGAGGCCATCAGGACAAGGGGAAATCAAGCAGCCTTGCGGCTGGTAGCGGCGATCCATTCGCGGGCACGGCGCTGGGCTTCGGCGATTTCACGGGCGGTCATTTCGTCGGAAATGTCGGCTCGGCACTGCGCGGCGTCATCGTATCCGGCAACGGCGGCAAGATTGAACCATTTGTGCGCCTCGATCAGATCGGTTTCTGCGCCGTGGCTGCCGGTAGAATAGGCAACACCCAGATCGAAGTAGGCACTGACATCGCCTTGGGCCGCTGCGGCGAGGCAAGATGCCACCAGCATGTCGGCGGCAGATTCGTTGGCCGGTGTGATTTCGGCCTGCATGTTCCAGACTGCACTCATGATCGTAACCCCCTGATGCAGGCCGGGTTCGGCTGCCTCAACACCGAAGCTGCCGGATCATGGTCAACAAAAGGTTAATGGCAGGCCAATCTTTTTACTGGTCCGCTGTGATCCTGTGCGAAATCGGCGCAAAATGTAACCGGTGAACGGCGGCGTTTGCCGCTTGTGTAGGCTCCAGACCAAGCTTATAGGCGCGCTCAAATCGGTGATGGGCGGTTACCGGCAACAAGCCGGAACAATAGGTTGAGTGAAGTTCATCGCCGAATCAAGAGGATCATTCATGCCCACTACTACGGCTGACGATATCGACATTCTGGTGAAGGCGAGGCGTGCCATTTCCGGGGATTATGAGCCCGTTGAAGGCGAGGCCTATATGAGTGAGCCGCAGCTTGAATATTTTCGCAGGCTGCTCAATGCTTGGAAGCGGGCGATCCTTGATAGCTCGGCTGATACGCTGCACCAACTGCAGGAAGGCCCGATCCGCGAGCCCGATCTCAACGACCGCGCCTCAAGCGAAACCGACTGGGGTATCGAACTGCGCACGCGTGATCGCCAGCGCAAACTGATCACCAAGATCGATTCAGGTCTCCGCCGCATCGAAGAAGGTGAATACGGCTTTTGCGAAGTTACCGGCGAGCCAATAGGCCTTGGCCGCCTTACCGCCCGCCCGATCGCGACGATGACCGTCGAAGCGCAGCAGGCGCATGAGCGGCGTGAAAAAGTCTCACGCGACGATTGACCCATTCTGGCACGCGGCAAACGAACGCGCGCTTTGTTAACGTCTTGTTTGCCGTCTTGCCAATAGCGAAGCCTAGGCACTCTTCTGTTTGTCCATCGGCGGGCAAGACGAGTGTCTTTGGAGAACTTTGGGCTTAGCCATGGACGAATTGGAAAACCGTCAGATCGCACGCGACAGTCTGTTTGTGCTGGTCGATTTGCGCCTTGAAGGCGAAGGTGTTGAGCACCGGATCAAGATGCGCAATCTTTCTGCAGGCGGAATGATGGCCGAAGGCCCGCCACGGGTTACGCGCGGCCAGGTGGTCTGGACCAATCTGCGCAAGGCAGGGTGGACAGAGGGCACGGTCGCTTGGGTTCAAGGCAATCGCTTCGGAATCGCCTTTCGCCATGAGATCGATCCCGCAGCGGCACGAACCCCTGAAAAATCAACGGCAGAAACAAATGACTTTTTCGCCCGCCGCCTGCTCACGCCGACATTGGTCCGCGATGAAGGCCCGCTGCGCAAGATTTGAGTGCTGACAGTTGCGATGACCGCGCTGTAGTCGTAGCCTTATGCGATGGCACGCCCGCGACGCTTCTGGCTTGGATTCTCATGTCTTGCGGCCATGGCTGTTACAGCGGGCTGCGGCCAGGATAATTCTTCCGTCGTCAACATCGATGTGATCGGCGAGCAGGGTGACCCATTTGAAATCGGCACTCGGCTTAGCCTCAGCGGCCAACTGGTGCGTGCTGCAACTGCCGATGGCCTGGTTGGATTTGACGAACAGGGCCGCGTTATCCCGGCGCTGGCTGATAGCTGGATCGTTGCCGATGATGGCAGGAGCTATATTTTCCGCCTGCGCGACGGCACCTGGAACGACGGCACGCCGCTCGGCGGAGATGCGGTTCGCGATTCGCTGCAAACGGCGCTTACCGGGTTACGCGGCACCACGCTCGGCAAAGACCTTGCGGTCATATCCGAAGTAAGGGCGATGACCGGACGTGTTTTGGAAATCCGTCTGGCGCGTGCGACGCCTTATCTGCTCGATCTGCTGGCTCAGCCTGAACTTGGTCTGCTTCACAAGGGCAAAGGTTCGGGCGCGATGATGCTCCAGCGCGATGGACGTGCGGCGCTGCTGCGACCGCTTGCGCTTGAAAAGCAGGGGCTGGCAACAGTCGCCGATGACATGAACTCACTGCAACCGCTGCGGCTGTCTGCCCTCCCGTCTGAAGGTGCAGTCGCGCGCTTTCGCGATGGCATAACTTCAGCGGTGCTGGGCGGCACGGCGGCTGACTATGCGCAAGCGCTGGCGGTAACCGATATTTCGCGCCGGACATTCAAGATCGATACGGTTTCTGGACTCTATGGCCTGATCATCACCAGTTCGAGCAGCGCTGTAGCCACACCCGAACTGCGCGAAGCACTTGCCATGGCGATTGATCGCGATGCTCTGGGCCGTGAATTGCACATTCGTGAATTCGTTCCGGGCAACCGATTGCTGCCGGCATCGGTGGCTGACGCGCCACCCACGATCAGCGAACGCTGGGGATCGATGGACATGGCGCAGCGCCGGGCTGAAGCGGCAGCGCGTTTTGGGCGGATGCGAAAAAAAGGCAGCGCGCAGCCGACGCTCAGGATTGCGCTGCCAGTCGGGTCCGGCGCATATGTGCTGTTCGCCCGGCTCAAGACAGATTTTGCCGCACTAGGCATCGGCGCAGAGCGCGCCGCATGGAATGCACCAGCAGATCTGCGGCTGGTTGACGCGACTGCGCGCTTTGCCCGGGCGGCCTGGTATTTCGATCAGTTCTCGTGCGAGGCGGGCCGCGACCCGTGCAGCCTGAATGCTGATGCCAAGGCCGCTGCGGCGAGTGCCGAAGCGAACCCGGCAAAGCGCGCCGCGCTGGTCGAAGACGCCGAAGCAGCGCTGACGCTCGCCAATATCTATATCCCGCTGGGCAACCCTGTGCGCTGGTCGCTGGTCCGCAACGGGCAGGCTGGATTTACCGCCAATGCGCGCGGCTGGCACCCGCTGATTCCGATTGCCCTGTCGCCCAAATGAAGCGACTCGCCGGAAATCCTACGTTTACGCTAAATTAACCTTTCTCTTTCATAGATCATATGGTTAATTACTGGAAACACCGGTTACCGAGGTGTTGACAGGGCTTTACGGGCTACAAGGGGGATTCCCATGCGAGTGTTGCTGATCGAAGACGAACCGACCACGGCGCGAGCCATTGAATTGATGCTCACAACGGAAGGTTTCAATGTCTATTCGACCGATCTGGGCGAAGAAGGCTTGGATCTTGGCAAATTGTACGATTACGATATCATTCTCCTCGATCTCAACCTGCCCGATATGCACGGGTATGACGTGCTCAAGAAGCTGCGCGTGGCCAAAGTTCAAACTCCGGTTCTGATCCTTTCGGGCATTGCCGAAATGGATTCAAAGGTCCGCTCGTTCGGTTTCGGCGCTGATGACTATGTCACCAAGCCATTCCACCGCGAAGAGCTCGTCGCCCGCATTCATGCGGTTGTCCGCCGTTCAAAGGGCCATTCGCAATCAATCATCCGCACCGGCAAACTGGCGGTGAACCTTGATGCCAAAACCGTTGAAGTTGATACAGCCCGCGTCCATCTGACCGGCAAGGAATATGCGATGCTCGAGCTGCTTTCGCTGCGCAAGGGCACTACGCTGACCAAGGAAATGTTCCTCAACCACTTGTATGGCGGCATGGACGAACCCGAACTCAAGATCATCGACGTGTTCATCTGCAAGCTGCGCAAGAAGTTGTCGCATGCCTGCGGCGGTGAAAACTATATCGAAACTGTCTGGGGCCGCGGCTATGTGCTGCGCGACGCAGAGTCGCAGGCAGAAGCGGCCTGATTACACATTACGCGGCCCGCTGAAAGGCGCGCCTTGTGGGGGCAACGGCCCGCTTCCGGGGGGAGGCGGGCCGTTTGCGTTGTGGCAGTATCAACGATTGCCACCAATAGCCCCTTGCCAACAAGCCGCTGCGCCTTAGGGGGAAACTAGGAAGCGCGTTCGCACTTGCGGTAGCGCGCCCGGTGGCAACTATTGTGGATCGAGCTTAGGTGACGAAGGCGAATTTTTCCCTGACAGACCGCAGCGTCTATGTTGCCGGGCACGGCGGCATGGTCGGATCGGCGCTTGTCCGCCGGCTCGCCAGCGAACACTGCACGGTGCTCACCGCAGATCGCAGCACCGACCTGCGCAATCAGGCGGCGGTTGATGGCTGGTTTGCCGCGCACCGCCCCGATACCGTGGTGATTGCCGCGGCGCGCGTGGGCGGGATCGCCGCCAACGACGCCTCGCCCGCCGAATTTCTCTATGACAACCTGATGATCGAGGCCAATCTGATCGAGGCCAGTCGTCGGAACAGCGTTGAAAAGCTTCTGTTCCTTGGATCTTCGTGCATCTACCCAAAGCTCGCCGATCAGCCGATCAGCGAGGAGGCGCTGCTCACCGGCCCGCTCGAACCGACCAACGAATGGTACGCGATTGCCAAGATTGCGGGCGTGAAGCTGTGCCAGGCCTATCGCCGCCAATATGGCTGTGATTATATCAGTGCCATGCCGACCAATCTTTATGGCCCCGGCGATAATTTTGACCTTGCCACCAGCCATGTCATTCCGGCGATGATCCGCAAGGTTCACGAGGCCAAGGCGGCTGGTGCAAGCAGCTTTGAGATCTGGGGCAGCGGCACTCCGCGCCGGGAAAGCCTGCACGTTGATGACATTGCCGATGCCTGCATTTTTCTGCTCAAGAGCTATTCGGGCGATGTCGGCATCAATGTCGGCTCGGGCGAGGAACGGACCATTCTTCAGCTGGCAGAGCTGGTCGCCAAGATCGTCGGCTTTAAAGGTGGCATCACCTTGGACGCCACCAAGCCCGACGGCACGCCGCGCAAGCTGATCGACAGCAGCAAGCTGACGGCGATGGGCTGGTCAGCGAAAATCGGTTTAGAAGCGGGTCTCGCTGCCACCTATCAGCATTATCTGGAGCGCGTATTGCCGCGCAGCCCTGAAGCCGCGCTTGGAGGCGCATCAATAGCATGAAACGCACCCATTGCATGGTTTGTAACGGAACCCGGCTGTACGAATTCATCGATTGCGGCGATCAGCCCAACGGCAACGCTTTCCTCTATGCCAACGAGCTCGACAAGGAAGTGACCTTCACGCTGGCGATGATGGTCTGCCAGGACTGTTGGGAAGTGCAGATTTCAGAATTTCCGCCGCAGGAACTGCTGTTCTGCGATCACCCCTATGTTACCGGCGTCAATGCGCCCGTTGTGCGCCATTTCAACGCGCTTGCGCCGCATGTGATCGAAAAGCTGGGCCTTAAGGCCAACGATCTGGTGATCGATGTCGGCTGTAATGATGGCACCCTGCTCAAGGCATTTTCGACCCGCGGGATGCGGGTGCTGGGGGTCGATCCTTCCGAGCGGCCGGGCAAACTGGCGCGCGAACAGGGGATCACTGTGTTCCAGCAGTTCTGGAACCACGATACCGGCAAATCGTTGCGCCAGCTTGGCATCAAGCCCGAAGTCATCACCGCCACCGCCGTGTTCTATCACGTGCCCGATCTGCACGATTTCGTTTCGGGCCTTGATGAAGTGATGGGGCCGGAAAGCTTTTTCGTGGTTCAGGGCGTCAATCTGCTCGATCTGATCGAAAACAATGAATTCGATCACTTTTACCACGAGCACAGCTGCGTCCATTCTGTCGGGCCGCTGACCAGATTGTTCGCCGATCACGGCCTGCGCATTCAGGATATCGAGTTCTCACCAATCCATGGCGGCTCGTTCATTCTTTACGTTTGCCGCGAAGAAAATGCGCGTCCCACCACCCCGGCAGTTGCCGAAGCAATTGCCGCCGAAGAAAAGGCCGGACTCTATCAGCTCGATACCTACAAAGCCTTTTCCGCCCGCATCGATCACAACATGTCAACGCTCAAGACCCTGCTTGAGCGGCTGAAGGCTGAAGGGAAGACCGTTTTCGCGCTCGGCGCGCCGGTTAAAGGCAGTACCGTTCTCAACCGGGCACAAATCGGACCTGAACTTGTCAGCAAGGTGACCGAAGTCAACGAATTCAAGATTGGCCGCGTTACGCCGGGAACGCATATTCCCGTCGTCGATGAAGAAACGATGACAGAAGCGCCGGACTATTATCTGGTGCTCGCATGGAACTTCATCGACTATCTGGTCGATAAATTTGATGACTACCTTGTCGCTGGCGGGAGGTTCATCACGACGGTGCCGGACGTGCGGATCATAGGGCCGAAGGGCGAGTATGAGACTCAATGAAACATGTGATTGTTACCGGCGCGTCAGGCTTCATCGGCAAGACGCTGGTGGGCGAAATTCGCGCGCGGTTTCCCAATGCCAATGTTGTCGAGGTAAGCAGCAAGGTCGTCGATCTGGCTGACGAAGCGTCGCTGTTCAGCTGGCTCGAAAGTCAGGCCAAAGCCTATGACTGCGATCACATTATCCACCTTGCCGCGCTCTATAAAGCGGGGGACTGGCCGGTTCATCACCCGGCGACGCAGTTCAACGTCAACCTCAAGATCAACACCAATGTGCTTGAGGGCTGGAACCGTTACTTCCCCAAGGCCAAGTTCACATCGATCCTGTCCTACTGCATGTACCCCTCAACCGAGAACGCCCACCCCGAGAGCGAGCTGTGGGGGCATGAACCTGAGGACTACCTGTTTGCCTATGCCATGACCAAGAAGGCGCTGCTGATCGGCCAGCGCGCCTACCGGCAGGAATATGGCGGGAACTGCACCAGCGTGGTTCTGCCCACGGTTTACGGGCCGCATGACTCGTTTGCC
>JANNZB010000441.1:0-4633 GCA_031410395.1 Novosphingobium sp. | reverse complement strand
ATTCGCGCAGGTCCGACATCACCGGGCGCCGGTCGGGGCGCTGGTCGACCGCGCGGTTGAGCTGCGAGAGAAAACTGATCCCCGCGTGGATCACTGCGCTATCCTATTCATTTCAGCTTTATTTTGATTTTTCGGGCTATTCGGATATGGCCGTGGCTCTGGCGCTGATGTTCAACGTACGTTTCCCGGCCAATTTCAATTCGCCCTACAAAGCGCGCAGCATCATCGAGTTTTGGCAACGCTGGCACATGAGCCTGACCCGATACCTCAACCAGTATCTTTATAACCCGATAGCAATGGGCGTTCGTCGCGCCAGAATGGCGCGCGGCCTGCCGATGACCCGTAAAGACATGAATCGGGCCACTGTTTTTCTGCCGCTGGTGGTATGGCCCACCATGGCGACGATGGCGCTCGCTGGCATCTGGCACGGCGCAGGCTTGCAATTTCTCGTGTTTGGCGCGCTGCATGGTGTTTATTTGTCGATAAACCAAGCTTGGCGAACCTACGGCCCGAAAGCCCCCGCCGATCCGCGCTCTCGCCTAAGGCGAGCTGGAATCGTTGCCATGCAAGTAGGGCTAACCTATTTGGCCGTTCTGATCGGCCAAGTGTTCTTCCGCGCCGCATCGGTCTCACAGGCGTTGGAGATGTTACGCGGCATGGTTGGCTTGCACGGCCTTATCAGTGCGAATCCGGCACCCGCGCTTGGCAATAGCTGGCTGTCGCACCTGCTAGCTGTGCTTGGCCTGCGAGACGATGACATCCGGCGCTGCGCCAAGATTGTTGGCTTTTTCGCTATCGCTTGGTTCATGCCCAATACCTTGCAGATCATGGCGTCCGTGAAGCCTGTCACCAATGTCGAGGTCAAGCCGGCATCGTTTGGCTTACTGTGGCAGCCTTCGCTTCCCTGGGCGATTGCGGCGAGCCTTCTCGCATTTTTGTGTGTGATGTCGCTCAGTGGAACCACCGAGTTTCTGTACTTCCAATTTTGATACACTTGAATGCTTCCGCGTTATTCTGATGCCGTTTGATCAAGTGCATAGCGAAGAGACAGTCCCCCAATCACGTCTCCGGGTTCAATGTTGAAATCGGGACTACATTGGGGGGTACTCTCAGGCTTGCGCACAGGCACTTGCCTAAGGCGTTGCCAATTGAGAATTAGGCGGCCTAACTTGCTACGGGTTCAGCCAGCAAGCTGCGCAGGTTAAGCCGCGCGTGGAACAAACGGGTTTTGACGGTGCCTTCAGGGCAAGCTTGTATCGCAGCGATTTCGGCCAGTGGGCGCTCTTCGAAATAGCAAAGCATAACGGCCTCACGTTGTTCAAGGCTGAGCCGTCCAAGCGCCTTACCGAGCCATTCACGATTGCTGGAGCCCACCGCGATTGATTCTGGATCAGGAAGCTCGTCGGTCCGCCGGTCGTCCGCCAAAGTCCATTCGGCAAGCCGGTTACTGCCGTTTTTGCGCAGCCAGTCGATCGCCTTGTTGCGCACGATCCGGCGGATCCAGCCCAGCGGTGAACCGCTGCCGTTAAACTGTCCAGCCTGCCCCCAGATATCGACAAATGCTTCGTCGACCACGTCCTCAGCCGCCGCAAGGTCGCCCGCCAGCAGTCCCAGAGCATAGCCAAGCATCGGACGGCGCTGGGATCGATAGAGCCGATCAAAGGCCACTCGGTCGCCGCGCGCCAAAGCTTGAAGTTCGCTTGCAAGATCGATCATGCTGCCCCCCTTTTTGTGCCATTCGGCACCGCGATTTTCAGTTCGGCCCAGATCAGACTGCCGCTGCTGTCGCGAAACTGGGAAAGGCCGAAACCGGCTAATGCGGCGGCTCGGGCAAGGTCGAATTCGGCGTGGCAAACCAGATCTCGGCGCAAACAAATCGCCTGCCAACCAGCACCGAGATGGCCCGGTACGAAGGCTGAAAGCAGCAGGCTGCCCTTGGGGGCAAGCCACCGCATTGCCGTGCCAAGTCGTTTGGCCAATTCATCCGTATCGCAGTCATCGGCCCAGCCTGTGGCGAGTATCAGATCGTAGCGTGGCTTCGGTCCAGGTGCGGCCAAGCCGAATTGGCTCCGCAGCCAGTCTTCCGTGGCGCGCTCTTCGTGCGCCATTGCAATGTTATCAATTGCGTTGCCCCGCAGGCGTTCGAGCTCGCCCAGTTCGCCGCAATCGAGCAGCGCAATCTGTTCGCCGCGCTGCCATGCCAGCTCGACCGCCCGCGCGCCCAACTCGGCCCTTGCCGCGAGGCCGCGTGAGAAGCCGAGGCGCGAAACGGCGTCGTGCAGACAGCGGCTGCGCCCTGTTAATGCGGTTTGTGTCTGGTGGCCGGTTGGTCTTGGGGCGGAGCTGACAACTTGGTTGAGCGGATGCGCGGCAAACTCTTGTCGCAGCGTAGTGACCGCGCCCGGCTGGCCGAGCGAGACATCTAGCATGCCTGAAAGCATAAGTACGGCATCGCGGGTGTGGCCGGCTTCGCATTCGCCAAGAACCTTGTCGAAAAACTGGCGATGAGATGTGGCTTCAGTGTTCATGCATCCCGGCTAGGCCCGCACCATCGCCCGAACGTCCCTCCAGCGTCCCAAGAGCGTGAAATAAAGCGTGAATTTGTTGGAAAACCGATTAGGATGGGCGAACTTGAAGTGAGGTCGCAATCCAATGGGGGAAACCGGTCCAGCCTTTGCGCTGCGGCTGCATGGATCGTTTCGGCTCGAAGGGCCGAGCGGTCAGCGGCTTGCTGTCAGCAGCAAGCGTGGCCAAGCGCTGTTGGCAATGCTCGCTACATCCGGCGCGGGTGAGCGAACCCGAGCGTGGTTACAGGACCGGCTGTGGGGTTCTCGGGCGCCCGATCAGGCACAAGCCAGCCTGCGACGCGAAATTTCCAACCTGCGCAAGGCAGTTAACCCACCCGGCCTCGAGTTGATCCAAGCCGACTACAGCCGGGTCTGGCTCGATCTGGCGTTGGTGCGAGTTGATTCGCGAGCACTTGATGGCGCGGCGCAAGGCGACCTTCTTGAAGGACTCGACATCGCAGGCGAGGATGGCTTCGAGGACTGGTTGCGCGAAGAGCGCGCGCGCAGGGAAACCCACCGGCAACGTCCGCAACCGCCCCCGATGGCACCTCTGGCCGCCGCGCTGCCCCTTGCCGATTTTGCACTGCGTCCTGCGATAGCTGTGCTGCCCTTCGTTTGGTCACCCGACGATCCCACGCGCGCGGCAATTGCCGAGAGGATCAGCGAGGACCTCACCGACCTCCTTGCCAAGCTGCGCTGGCTGCCAGTGATCGCGCGCAGCTCGAGCTTCGCGGCGGCGGGAGATGCAGCCAACGCCGGCTTGCAGCTGGGTGCGCGCTACGTTGTCGAAGGATCGTTGCGCGGTGTGGAGCCAGCGGCGCAACTTTCAGCCAGCCTCATCGATACCGAAAGCGGGCAAGTGCTGTGGTCAAGCCGGATGGCCTTGTCTTTTGGCGCCGATGCGGCTGAGTTCGAAGAATTGCTCGCCGCAATCTCCGCGACGCTGGGTCTCAAGATCGACCTCCGAGAACAGGCGCGGGCGATGGCCAAGCCAACCAGCGACTTGAAGGTCAACGACCTGATCTGGCGTGGGCGCTGGCACCTCAACCGCTTGACCCGCGAAGATTCGCTATTGGCACGTGAATGTTTTGAGCAGGCACTGGCGCTCGAGCCCGCGTCGCCCGAGGCGCTGATTCAGGTGACCTGGGTGCGGCTGTGGGAACTGTGGGTAACGCGCGGGGCCGACGAAGAGGTTCGCGCGGTGCGGCAAATGGCGCAGCAGGCGATCATTGCCGATTATGACGATGCGCGCGGTCATATGCTGGCCGGGATTGCCGAAATGTGGCTGCGTCAGCCCCTGCGCGCAGAAGCTTTGCTACATAGGGCGATCGAACTTAACCCTAGTTTGGTGATGGCGCATGCCCAGCTCGGTTGCGCGCTGCACCTGAAGGGTGAGCACCGCACGGCGATCGAGCGGTTGCGCTTTGCGATGCGGCTCAGCCCTAATGACCATGACCTGTTTTTCACGTTGGGCGAACTGGCCGGGGCACACCTGTTTTGCGGCGAGGCAGCAATCGCGCTCGACTATGCTGAGCAGGCTTTGGCGCGGCGCAGCGCCTATTGGTTGGCCCATGTAATCAAGATCACCGCGCTGGTTCAGCTAAGCCAGTTAGAGCTGGCGAGCGCCGCGCTGGCAGACCTTACCGCGGCCAAAACCGGCTTTCGCGTCGAGTTTATCGAATGGATGCCATTTCTCGATTCGGCAAAACGCGAGTTCCTTAAAGACGGATTGAACCGGGCTGCTGCTTGGGCCGACTAGGGTTAAGCACAAGGCAAACATCCTGATGACCAATATAAAGTATTTTGCTGGCATCGCTGCGGCCCAAGCGCAGCAGCCAAAACCGGGCGCGCTCAGTCCGTTCGACTTCGACAGCATTATCGCCCGCGGCTGGTCTGCGCGATTAAAAGAAGCGGCCGCTTTGCGCGCACTTGATTTTGCATATCCGTTTTCGCGCCGGTTCAGGCCGTTGCTTTCCTTGGGCGGAATAGTTCATGTCACCCGCGCCGAACAAGTCCGCGAAGTGCTGGCGCGTTCTGACGATTTCAGAGTCCCGTTCGGACCAGAG
>JANNZB010000440.1:0-1618 GCA_031410395.1 Novosphingobium sp. | reverse complement strand
AAGCGGCCGAGGCATTGCGATCGCACGTTTTGGGCAAGCAAGCACCCAGTGTGGTTGATGAAGAACACTTCCGGTTGATTTCGGGCTTCAATGATATTTTCGTTACCATTGCCTGTGCGCTAGTTATTTTCGCTGCTGCTGCAATTGGCGGGCAATTAGCGGGTTGGGTCAGTGGCCTTTTCGTGGGCGCAGCTTGCTGGGCCATGGCCGAATTCTTTACCCGCAAACGCCGGATGGCGCTGCCATCCATCGTTTTGCTGCTGGGTTTTACAATAGGATTGGGCGTTGCAGCCGGCAATTTGATGGGGGTTTTCTTGCCTGAACACGCCGTGTCGCAATCGTACACAGGCCCTAATGGGGTCACGGAAAACTGGCAGAATTTTGAACGGTATCCATGGCAGCAGGCGCTGATGCTCGCGGCTGGAGGGTTGGTTGCGGCGATAGGTGCTGCACTACACTGGCGGCGCTTTCAGGTGGCGATCACCATCGCCGCTGGCATAGCCGCCTGCGTGGCACTGGTGCTCGCGCTTTTGGCTGCAGCGCTTGGCCGGTCACCCGCCACCCAATCCATCTTGGCTCCCGCTGCGTTGGTTTGCGGTTTGGTTACCTTCGCATTTGCCATGTGGTGGGACGTGTGTGACCCTACCCGCACCACGCTGCGCGCCGATATTGCCTTCTGGCTCCATCTGCTCGCCGCCCCGCTGATTGCGCATCCTTTGTTTTACTGGATGGGCGCATTGGGCGGGCATGACATTGGGGCCGCCACTGCGGTGGGTGTTCTGGCGATCTATCTGGTGTTTGCCGTGGTGGCGCTGGCGGTTGACCGCCGCGCGCTGCTGGTTTCGGCGCTGGCCTATGTCCTCACCGCGCTTGTTAGCCTGATGCGAAATTTTGGTTCTGTAGAGCTGAGTTTCGCCATGACAGCCTTGGTGATCGGTGCGGCACTGCTGTTGCTATCAGCCTGGTGGGCACCAATGCGGCGCTCTTTGCTTGGCCGCCTTCCCGCCAATCTTGCGACACGTTTACCGCAGGAGGTGAGCCTGCGCTCAACCTGATCTGCAAGGCTAATCGCCAACCACCCGCAGCAGCTTTCGCTCGAGCGGGAACAGCACGCCGGCCAGTTCGTGCCCGCGTTTGAGTATTTGTCCGCCTTCGCCGAACAGCGTCCACATGCCTTGCTTACCGCGCAGGGCCGGGCGTTTTTCGATGCGCGCTTGCGGGCGTTCAGCGGCGCGGCGGAAGGCGCTGAAATGGGCGGCGTCGGCGGCGAAATCCATCGCATAGTCGCGCCATTCGCCGGCTGAGACCATGCGGCCATAAAGATCGAGGATGCGCTGCAATTCGGTGCGGTCAAAACCCACCTGAGTGGGCCTAAGGTTCGGAAAAGGCGTGACGACCGCGCTCAAGCGGACTTCTTGTTGCTCTTAGCGCGCGTAGCCACCACCTTCTTCACCGCTTCGGCATCGCGTTCAGCCAGCAGCGCCGCGAGCCGCTTTTGCAGCGTTTCCATTTCGCACTGGAGGATTTCCAGCTTCTGCGTCGCCGGATCATAGGTCTCGCTGCAGGGCGTACCGTAAGGCGTGAAGCTCTTCTGATAGTCGTTGGCGTCGACCAGCGT
>JANNZB010000439.1:0-1740 GCA_031410395.1 Novosphingobium sp. | reverse complement strand
AGCGAATAACTAAGTTTGGCCATGCTGGTCGTCGGCAATACACAAGCCTTGAACATCGGCATCAGGCTCATCGCCTGCGGACTATCTCCATTGGCGTCGATCACACTGCCGGGGTCGCTTAAAATCCTGATGGGGGAAAGGATGCCCATTGTGTGCGGCAGATCGGGCCAGACATTCTGGAGCAGACCCGTTACCAATGCCGCTTTGAAACTGGCCATATTGGTGTTGACCGCCCGGTTCAGGAATTGCGGGGAACATCCCCGGAAATCAAAGGTCATCTCGTCACCCTTGACGGTAACAGCCATGCCCAGTTTCTGCAGCGCATGTTCGCGGAGGGTGGACTCCATGAAGGTCTGCACCCGTGTTGTGCCATCGGGCAGCTCCGCAATCCGACGGCGCACTTCGGTTTCTGTG
Source organism: Novosphingobium sp. (assembly GCA_031410395.1). Taxonomy (GTDB): domain Bacteria; phylum Pseudomonadota; class Alphaproteobacteria; order Sphingomonadales; family Sphingomonadaceae; genus Novosphingobium. Next base: position 1,326 of record JANNZB010000439.1, on the reverse strand, counting down.
TCTTCCAGATTTTTGCGCAGCGTCGCCGCCAGTGCGTCGCGGCCATATTGGTTGACGATGGTCAGCACCCGCTCACGCAACCGCATTGAGGCGTGGAGTTTCACCTTCATATCCTCAAGCTGGAGCTTGGGATCGCGTACCGAATTTTGCAGGAAGGTCAGCAGATCTCGCTTGATGCGGAAATTCTCGACCACTTTGAAGGGCGGCATTTTCAGCCCCTCATCATATTTGCTTTCGGCAGCAGCGGGCATCCCGCCGGGTTCACACGCACCATTTTCGCCTTCGTGAATCGTAGCCGATACCCAGCAGATCAGCTCGCCCCGCCAATAGACCGGCAGCATCATCGACTGATCGGTATTATGCACCCCACCATAGCGGGCATCATTATGGATGAACCCGTCGCCATCACGCACGCCGACCGTCTCGTCGCTGACGTAATTTTTGATGATGAACTTGATCGGATAGTGGCAGCAGGAGGCAAAGGCGATGATGCCGTGCGGCGCGATCATCGAAAGATCGCCCGTTGGCGTAAAAATGGCTGTGACCAGGTCTCCCCATTTCGCGCCGGGTGCGGCCCCCATCTGCTCCACCATCGTGTAGCTTTCATCAAGCGCGGAATTGATCAGGCCACGCACATGATTGAGCTGATGGATGTCCAGCGCACCATTCAGGATTTTATCCTCATAGGGCGTACGCGGGCCAAAGCTGTGATCGGTCATGATCGCGGGATCGGGGCCGAGGAACAGATTCTGTTCGGCAAGGAATTTGTCGAGCAATTCCTGTTCGGCTGGCGGCGTGGTGCTGGGGGTATCTAGCATATGCGTCGTCCTCAGTGTGTCGTTTCGCGCAAGAACCAAACCGCGCCTTGCGCCGCTGCATGGAAGCGCCAGCCGGGCTCGACGAGATAGGTGGTGGCGCGCGTGGTTACGATGGCCGGGCCGGAAATGGCGACTCCCTTGGTCAGCGCCTCCTCGCCGTAGATTGCGGTTTCGACAGCTCCATCATGGCCGACGAAATGGCATTCCCTTATGCCCGTGGGCGCAACAGCCTTTGGTGCAGCAAGGTCTGGGGTCAGATCCTCAAACGGCACGGTCGGTTGTTCCACGAAAGAACAGACGCGCACGGTGTTGATCCTGACGCCTGCTTCGGGAGACTGGCTTCCCTCACCGAAACGATCCCCATAGCGGGCAAAGAACTGGTCAATGAGCGTCAGCACATCCAGCCGGGAGGTAAGTCGGGATACCTCGGTCACCACCGCTGTCTGCACGCGTTGGTTGCCATAGCGCATGTCAAGTTCCAGCCTGTAACGGATGGCGTCCGCTGCCA
>JANNZB010000438.1:0-4750 GCA_031410395.1 Novosphingobium sp. | reverse complement strand
CATAGGGTCCTGCCCGATCAGTTCGGAAAACGTCTGCGGACGGTATTTGCGCGCGAGAACGCGGTAAGGCTGATTTGAAGCTGAAAGTGCCGCCGCTGCCGATGGCACCGCCGCAACAGACTCAGTATCGCCGCCAAACATCGCCGATTGGCCAGCCGCCTCAAGCTCAGCCGCGCTCGGCTGCACTTCGCCCACAGGTTCGCTGCCAAAGATGTCGGTGGATTCGTCCATTGCCGCTTAGTTAGGCAATCGCTGCGCAGTTGTCGAAGGCCAATTGCGTGCGGAGGGCTTACTTTCCCACCGCGCCAAAAGGCACGCGCAATCGGCTGAACCCGGCATCTATAGCACCAGCGCATCCCCGGCCAATACCGACGATCCACACCGCCCTTCGTGATGTCGCGATGCCTTGCCGGGCGAATTCGCGGTTGATGTAATAGCTCATAAGCGGGGAAAATCGCGGCAATTCATCATACCATTCACCCTTCCAAGCATAGCGAATGTGGCCCGCTGGGGCCAATTTCTCGGCCAGAAACGTATTGTTGGTGCCGTGCGGATCGAGCACCCGTGCGGTAATCGCGCAGGCCCCGCGCCCGGCTTGCAATTTGCCATAACCATTCAGCTGGGTTTGAACCAACCAGCCTTGCCCCTGCATCTGTGCCGCCGTTTGCCGCAAAGCCGTCGCGATATCATCAGGCGGCACAGCATAATTTCCGTGCAACTTTAGCCCAAGCGTGACCGCTATCAGGGCAATCGCCCAAACCCGAAACTTCACCGCAGCGATCGCTTTATGCCGAAGTACATCACGCCAAGATCGGCCAACAGCGCGGCCCAGCCAAACAGGCTGCCGCCGATCCCCACATGCCAATAGTCAAATTGATCAGGATGCCATGCGATCATTGTCAACCGCACGCCGTTGACCGCGACCGAGGCGATCAATGCGATTGCCAATATTCCGATTAAAAATTGCGTCACCGGCAGTTTGAACCAGGCGATGGCCGTTGTCCAAAGTATCAGGGCGAGCGAAATGCCGTGGAGCGAGGAGCACCCTGGAGCGATGAGAAAGTTCCTGCCATTGGCAAACGAAACGACGTTGCCTTGCGCCGTCATGCCAGAAATTAGCGAGACAAAGCGCGCATCGGCTGACAGCAGCGGCCCGGCACCGAGGGCTAGAAATATCCGACCCCAGAACAGGAAAGTCGATAGCGACAGGAATACCGCCGCCGAACGCCGCGCTTGCGATCCACGAGGCGCGGTTATCAACCCCCACAGCGCAACAGCAGAAAGCGCACCTGCGCTGAGCGGGGGAACGGGGATCAAGGCGATGAGCACAGCGCCAGTCGCAATGACAAGATCAGCCACTGTTGCCGAGGTTTCCTGCGAAGGTTCGCCAATCCGCTCGAACGCTATCGCGACACCCGCCGCCAGCGCCAGCCAGACAATGGCGCTGATATCAAACAGATTGAGCGAGGCGACCAGCCAGCCATGCGTCTGAACCGATTCGCCAACGAAAGTCGGCAAGGAATTGAGCGACAACAGCAGGCACACAAAGCCCAACAACCTCGTCCGCCAAACACTTCGCCAGACAGCAAACAAAGTTGTCAGATCAATCCTCGCCGCGGTTGCGCAGGCGGCGATAAGCCAGCCCGACGAGCGCCAGCGCGGGCAGTCCCAGACCAAGCACTGGCAGCGGAGTTGAGGGTGGCGGCGGCCCGGCGAAAGCCGGAGCGGCGGTGAGGACACCGGTTACCACCAAGAAAACTGTATTCTCAATAGCGCGTATCATTGGCGCAACTCCTGCTCGGCACTATTCACTTTCAAACAACCAGCAGAAGCCCGCAAGCATGCGAAGCACCTACTCTGCATTGGTTCAGATTAATCCTCGCCGCGATTGCGCAGGCGGCGATAGGCGAGGCCGAACAGCGCTAATGCCGGAAGTCCCAGGCCGACGACCGGAAGCGGAGTTGCCGGTGGCGGCGCGCCAGCGAGAGCCGGAGCGGTAACAAAAATGGCGGTGACAAGTCCGAACAGGGCATATTCGATCCGACTGCTCATATGGTTTTACTCCTGCTAGCGTGATTTGTTCATCTAAGGTACACGTGACGACACCGTTGTCCAGTCTCTCCCATACTGTGGACTGAGGATTGTGGTGAAACTCACATGAATTTGCGGATCACGCCGGTAAATAACAGGATCCTCGCATGACTCGTCCGGGCTGGGCCCAATCGCTGGAATGGTTGACCACCAGCACGCCGGGGTTTGTGGGCTATTGGTTGATCCTGATGACGATTGCAGCGATTGAGTTGATCTTTCCCGGCGCGGCCCAGCGCACTGCATCGAGTGCGAGGATCAAAATCAACCTGATCCTCGGGCTGATAATGGCAGCAATCTATTCGCTCCCGATGCTATCCGAATTCGCCTTCGCAAGCTGGGTTAATGCGCGAGGTTGGGGTTTGTTGAACTTGTTGGGCCTAGCGCTCTGGCTTCAGGTTGGCGCGAGTTTCGTGCTCTATGATCTGCTCGCCTATGCGGTTCACCGTGCCTCGCACGTCTGGCTGCCGCTTTGGCGATTGCACAGGGTGCACCACGCTGACGCCGACATCGATCTTTCAACCTACTTCCGGGTTCATCCAGTGGCTATTCCGGTGAATTTTGGCTTGCATCTTGTCGCGATTGTCGCGCTGGGCCTGCACCCGTTGGGTATCTTGATCCACGCGGCGGCCAATCTGGTGACGATGGGGCTGGGCCACGCCCATGTCCGCGCCTTCCCGCGCCTCAGCCGTTTCTGCGCGCTGCTGGTCGTCACGCCCGAATTCCACCGCCGTCACCACTCGGCATGGCAGCCCGAAACTGACAGTAATTATGGCGAGGTTCTGACGATTTGGGACCGGCTGTTCGGGTCGACGGCAACTTCGGTCAGCCAGGTTGTTCGTATCGGTCTCGGCGACGATTACGATCCCGACGCTGCCAGCTTGCTGGGCCAGCTCAAACTGCCTTTTATCAGGCGCTAAAAATTAAAAAGGAGCCGGCCGACCCGCCGCAACCCGTTGTGGCTGCTTCCTTCCGGACCTGACCAAGTTGGCGGACGCAAACGCCCGACCGACTCCCGGGCAGGCATATGGAGGCGGGGGGCGGATTTGGCAAGGGTCCGCGTCTAGCGGAAATTGTCCGCGTAGGTTTGCAGCTTCAGCCTGCGCGGTGGGGTTGGGTGAACCACTGCAACAATCCCATGCTTCGCCGCATAGGCCAGCGCCATTTCCCGGCTTTCAAATTTGAGCGTTACCTGCCCCTGCATATCGCCAGACCCCGCCCAGCCCATCAGCGGATCGGCCTGCTTGGCCTCAGCCGGATCGAAATCGAGCAGCCATTGATCTGTGAGCGCCTTGCCTGATTGCATGGCGTTTTTCGGGCGTTGATAGATGCGTGCAGTCATGGTGTTCCGCTTGCGGCGAAACGCGGTGGGAATCAAGGGGGAGAACTTGCGCTGTATATTCAGCTCTTGGGCCGCATCCCTTGCGCCATCGCCAGCAGCGCCTCCTTGCGCGGCATCGCCAGCATCTTTTCAAACAGCGCGCGATAATGATCGTTCGGACAATAGGTCGGCCCATTGGCCAGATTATCGAGCGCCAACGCAGCGCATTCGCGGGCGCTTTGCACATTTGTCATCTTTGATGGATCAAACCCCTGCTTGGCCGCAGCCTCACTTTCGGTCGCACCGGGGGTAAGCGTCAGCACATCCACGCCGGTGCCCTGCAATTCACCCCACAGCCCCTCACCCAATGCGATCACCAGCGCCTTGGTTGCGGCATAGGCGGTGGAGAACGGGCCGCCCATCAAGCCTTCTACCGAAGAGGTGAGCACGATCCCGCCCTGCCCGCGTGCTTTCAGGCCAGTCAAGAAACCATGGGCAAGCTGCATCGGCGCATGGCAGTTCACCGCTAGCATATCGGCCATCAGTCCGGCGTCGATTTGGTCGAAATGTCCCTTGGCACCGAACCCGGCATTGCTCACCACCAGACCCACATCGAGGCCCTCGCAGGCAGTCGAAAGCGCCGCAGGAGCATCCGGCTGTGTCAGATCGCTGCCTATTGTGCGAACCGCAACCCCGTATGCGGCTTCAATGCGGCGCTTATGCGCCACCATTGCGTCCACTCGGCGCGCCGCCAGCACCAGATCAAGCCCGCGAGCGGCCAGTTCTTCGGCAAAACCGACGCCAATGCCCGAACTGGCCCCGGTGACCAATGCGACCGGGCCATAGCGTTCGCGGAATTTGCTCACGACACTGCATCCCCATCCGCGGCGAATTTGAATGCCACCGACAGGCGCTGTTCAAAGCAAAGTCGAGACGGAACACCGCCGCGGTGACCAATCTCACCGGCGAAAAGGATCAACCGTCCAGGTTTGGGGGCGACAGCCAGCACCGGCTCTTTCCGGACATCATAGAACAGAGTTTCACCCCACCAGTCATCCTGCCAGACGGAATTTGCGAAATAGAGCGCAGTGACGCCATTCGCGAGATCATGATGCGCGTTTTGCTGATCGCCATAAGCGTGGCTGTTGCAGTGAATGCGCTGCAAGGTCAGCTTTCGCGCGGGGTAAAGGTCAGAAACCTGCGCGCAAATCACCGTTCGCAAATTTCTTAACAGCGGATTGGTATCGAACGCGGCAAGATCGAATTCAAACTTCCAGTGCGGAAGATGGCGGGTTTCCTCAGTGTCATATTCGTCGCACTTGAACGGCAAGCGGCGAAAAC
>JANNZB010000437.1:0-2792 GCA_031410395.1 Novosphingobium sp. | reverse complement strand
CCGCGCGGCGGCCGACGGCGCGGGCGCGGGCGAGATGGTGATCGACCTGACGGCGCATCACCGCCGCCTCACGAATTACGGTTTCAGCCAGATCGGGTGCTTGCGCGGTGGCGGCGTTCATCACCACCGTCAGCGGGGTTTTCAATGCATGGGCAAGATTGCCGGCATGGGTGCGCGCCTCCTGCGCCTGACGTTCGGTATGCGCGAGCAGCGCGTTGAGTTCCTCGACCAGCGGCTGGACTTCCAAGGGCAGCGGTTTGGTCACGCGGTTGGCGCCGGTCGTGCGCAGTTGCTTTATCGCTGCCCGCACATTGCGCAGCGGCCCCAGACCATACCAAGTTTGCAGCACCGCCATCAGGAACAGCCCGAGCCCGAGCACAAGGAAACTGCGGACCAAAATCAGTCGGACCCGGTGGATCTGCGCGTCAATCGCCGAGCGATCCTGCGCCACAACGAACCACCATTTGGTTTCGCTTCCGGGCAGTATCACCGATCGTTCTACTACCCGCAGAGGCTCTGTGGCAAATTGCGTGGAATCATAGGCGTGCGGCTGATTATCGACGTGATCGGCGTGAACCTTGATCGATCGGTCCCACAGCGAGCGCGAGGGATAGTCCTCGTGCCCCTTTCCGGTGATTTGCCAATAGAGGCCTGAATTGGGTTCGAGCAGCCGCTGATCCCCCAATGGCCGGTTGAAATAAACCTCGCCAAACTGATCGACTTCGGCCGAGGCAACCATGCCGTTTAGCATTGTGCCAAGCTGTTCGTCGAAGTTGCTTTCGACCAGCCCGGTCATGCTGCGATCAAGCGCGACCCCGCCGAGCAGCAGCAGCACGGTAATCCAGCCAGCCGCGATCAGCATCATGCGGCGGCCGAGCGAGCCGGTATGCGGGGAGCCAGTTTGGGGCAGTTCTGGGGGCGGCGAGTCTGATTGCGCCGGGGTGGTAACACCGTCGCCGGCCTGCTCGCTTAGTCTACGGTTTTCACCGTCATCCAGAACATCGCTGCCAGCCAAGCGTCATTTAGCCCCGACCGATGCCTGCGGGATCATCAAGGCTGTAACCCAGACCGCGGATTGTGGTAATCACGTCCGCCCCCAGCTTTTTGCGGATGCGGGTGACGAACACTTCGATAGTGTTCGAATCACGGTCAAAATCCTGATCGTAGATGTGCTCGATCAGCTCGGTGCGGCTAACGACTTTGCCCTTGTGGTGCAGCAAGTATGACAGCAGCTTGTATTCCTGCGCGGTGAGCTTCACCGGCTCGCCATCTCGGGTTACTCGGCCGGAACGCGTGTCCAGCCGCACGTCGCCAGCAGTAAGCTCGCTTGAGGTATTGCCGGTGGCGCGGCGGATCAGCGCACGCAGGCGAGCAATCAGCTCTTCGGTCTGGAACGGTTTGGCGAGGTAATCATCGGCACCGGCATCAAGCCCTGCCACCTTATCCGACCATGAATCGCGCGCAGTCAGCACCAGCACCGGGAACTTGCGCCCTTCTTTGCGCCACATGCCGAGTACGGTCAGCCCATCAATCTCGGGCAGGCCAAGATCGAGAACCACTGCGTCATAATCTTCGGTCGAGCCGAGGAAATGGCCGTCCTCACCATCGACCGAAAGATCGACAGCATAGCCAGTCTGTTCAAGCGTGGACTTGAGCTGACGCCCAAGGGTCGGTTCGTCCTCGACGATCAGGATGCGCATCGACAATTCCCTGTTGGTTGGGTTATTCAGAATCCATGCGGCGAAAGCCTGCGAGCGTCAATGGCGGGCAGCCGAATCAATGACGGGAAATCACCTGACCGCTTCGGGCATCGATATAAACATCAGAAACCCGTCCATCCTTGATGAACCGCAACTGATAGACCATCGCATCTGCATCATAAGAGGGCCCAAGATACTGTGCGCCCGGCATTGAAGGCAAAACGCGGCTTTCAATATCGCGCAGCGACAGCACATTGCCCGCACGCATTTCTTTGCGTGCCTGACCCTGCTCATCACCGGGCGCGGCATGGGCAAGCAGTGCGGCGATTGGCGTAAGAGCCAGCGCGAGAGGGAGAAGGAGGTTTTTCATCTTGGCATGATGCCTAAGTCGCTGGGCTTGAACAATATGTGAATAGAGGCGCGCGTATCCGTTCAGGTACTGGCTGCGCTGACCAGCCGTGCGACGTAGGCTTCGCGCAAAGCAAGGGTGACTGCGCCGGGTTTGCCATTGCCAATTAGTTTGCCGTCCACTTCGACAACCGGAAGCAATAGCGCGCTTGCGGCAGAGACCATAGCCTCGCGCGCGACGAACAATTCGGCGGGGGTGAACGGGCGCTCCTCCACCGCGATGTTCATGCCGCGTGCGATTTCGAGCAAGCAGATCCGCGTAACGCCGGGCAGAACGCCATTATCAACCGGGTGCGAAACCAACACGCCGCGCGCATCGATGATATGGGCATTGGCGCTGGTGCCCTCGGTGATGAAGCCATCTTCGACCAGCCAGGCATCATCGACACCGGCGGCGCGCGCCTCTTCCTTCATCAGCACGGCATAGAGTAGCTGCACGGTCTTGGCCGAGCGCAGCCCCCAACGCTCGTCGGGCCGCAGCACCACCCGGATGCCCCGCTCGGCGAGTGGATTGACCACGACCGGCGCGGCCTGGGTGAAGGCAAACCGGGTCGGCGTCGCGGGCGGGATTGGCGAAAGGAAATCGCGATCAGCCGGTGCACCGCCGGTGACCTGAAGGTAGACCCGCCCCTCGACCAGTCCGTTGCGCGCGATCAGTTCGGTCAGGACGGTCGGCCAGTCGGT
>JANNZB010000436.1:0-4603 GCA_031410395.1 Novosphingobium sp. | reverse complement strand
TTCAGACCCTTGCGCGGCAGGGCAGATCAGGCCTTTTTCCACGCTCGAAGCATGGATTGCCGCCAGCAGCACGCCGGGTGAGGCGATGATCCGGCCGTCCAGCGCCAGTTCGCCCACCGCGACATATTCGGTGAGCTGTTCGGCATCAGTCACGCCCATCGCCGCGAGCAATGCCAGCGCAATCGGCAGATCGTAGTGTGATCCTTCCTTGGGCAGATCGGCAGGGGAGAGGTTTATGGTAATGCGCTTGGGCGGCAGCGACAGCCCCATCGCCGAAAGCGCGGCGTGGACCCGCTCACGGCTTTCATTCACCGCCTTGTCGGGCAGGCCGACGACGTTGAAGCGCGGCATGCCCGGCGCAATCTGGCACTGCCCCTCAACCCCGCGCGCTTCCAGCCCCAGATAGGCAACCGTCGAAACTAAAGCGACCAATGTGAATTCCCCGTAAAAACCCCTAAGTGTTTGATGCAAGAAGGGACGCGCAGAGTCGAGGGGGTGTTGCGCCGTTTTGGAGGCATCTTTCTGAAACGCTTTCTTAACCTCCTCCGTAAGCAATCGGGCAGGGTGAATGCTGGCATGGTCACTGCATCATGCGGCCCCTTTTCGCTCTTGCCCTGATCCTTGCTGCTGCCAGCCCCGTTGCGGCGCAGACGGTGACCTATGAGGTGGTTGAGGAGGAAGTGGCCCCCAGCGATCATGGCGCCGACCGCCTCGTCGATGTTTCCAGCGCCGTGGTTCCGCACGGAATTGCCCGGTTCGGCCCGTTCCGCGTGTTCGATTCGATCCGCGCCGCGCTGGTGGACGTAACAGATGCGCGCAGCCCCGCCGCTTTCGCGGCGATGCTCACTGCCTTTCCGGCCATTGCCAAGCTCGACTTTATCGAATGCCCCGGTACGCTCGACGATGTTGCCAACCTGCGGCTCGGCAGGATGATCCATGCACGCGGGCTGGTAACCAATGTGCCAAGCGGCGGTTCGGTGAGGTCTGGTGCGGTGGAACTGTTCCTCGCCGGAACCCGCCGCAGCGCAGGCCCGCGCGCCGAGTTCGCCGTCCATTCGTGGATCGATGATGATGGCAAGCAGCCAGCGGACTATGCCAAAAATGCCCCGGTAAACCGCACCTACCTCGATTATTACCGCGAGATGGGGATGAGCGCGATTGAGGCGCAGGCGTTCTATGATATGACAAACGCGGTAGCGAACGCCGATGCGCGCTGGTTGAATGCGGCGCAGATGGGCCAGTGGGTGCGGCTGGACAAAGATGCCGCAATGCCCGCGCATATGCTTGACTCGGGCCGGACGCTTCGCTAACGGCGCGCCTTCAAAGTTTCGACCCTTTGCGGGTCATTTCAGTTTCGAGTTCGAGGTTTTTGACATGAAGCGCACATTCCAGCCCAGCAATCTCGTGCGTGCGCGCCGTCATGGCTTTCGCCTCCGCACCTCGACCGTCGGTGGCCGCAACATCCTGCGCGCACGCCGGGCTCGCGGTCGCAAGAAACTCTCTGCCTGAATATTGAGATGAAAGTGCCCGTGCTTACCCGCCGGGCCGATTTTCTCGCTGCCAACCGGGGCCTGCGTATAGCGCGTCCCGGTTTTGTTTTGCTCGCGCGGCCCAATGGCAGCGATTCGATGCGATTCGGCATCACCGTCACCAAAAAGATCGGCAATGCCGTGGTGCGCAACCGCATGAAGCGGCGGTTTCGTGAACTGTTGCGCGAATTTCTCGCCGCCGAGGGCCTGCCCGGCCATGATCATGTGCTTATCGGCCGTGAAGGCGGGGTCGAGCGCGATTTTTCCCAGCTGCGGATTGAATTTTCCGCCGCTCTCGCCCGAGCGGCGCAGGGCAAGGGTGATCCTCCCAGAACCAATCGCGGCAAACGCTCGGGGCCAAAGCGTTGAAACGCCTGCTGATCCTTATCGCGCGCGGCTGCAACTGGGGCCATCGCGGGTGCTGCCGGCCACTTGCCGCTATGCCCCGTCGTGCTCGCAATATGCCATCGAGGCGCTGGAAAAACATGGCGCGATTAGGGGTGGCTGGTTGGCGGCGAAGCGTCTAATGCGCTGCCACCCCTGGGGGGGTCATGGCTATGATCCGGTGCCTTGAAACGCGCTTGTTGCATGGCCACTTGCCCAAGATTGAAACAGTAGGACGCCTTCGTGGATAACCAGCGTAATCTGATCCTTGCGGTCGCTCTTTCTGTGGTGATATTTATCGGCTGGGATTGGGGTGTAAATTATCTCTATCCGCATAAGGCCGTGCCGGTTGTACAGCAGAGCGCCGTGCCTGCTCCTGCCGCCACTGCCAGCGGAACGCCGTCACGCGATGGCGGGCTTACCAGTGCTGCTGACAGGGCGATTGAGGCGCGTGATCTGGCCACTGCGCTTAATCCTGCAGGCCGCGTCGCCATCGCCGCGCCCGGCCTTACCGGTTCGATCAACCTCACCGGCGCGCTGCTCGATGATCTGACGACCAACCGCCATACCGCCAGCCTTGATGCCAAGGATGGCCCGGCGCGGATATTCTCGCCGGCCGGCACCCCAGCGCAGCACTATGCACAGGCAGGCTGGACCGGCGAAGGCCTCGATCTGCCCAATCCCGCCACCGTGTGGACTGCGCCCGCCGGAGCAAAGTTGACGCCTGCAACCCCGGTGACGCTGACCTGGACCAACGCCACCGCGCAGACCTTTGCGATCACTTACAAGATCGACAAGGACTACATGATCACGCTCGATACTGCGGTGGCCAATAATGGCCCCACGCCGGTCAGCGTCCAGCCTTTCGCGCTGCTCAACCGCACCGACCGCACTGCGAGCACCAGTACATGGAACCTGCATTCAGGGCCTTTTGGCGCCTTCGATGGCTCGGTCAGCTTCAAACATGATTACAAGGACGTGGTCAAAACCAGCGTGATCACCAACGAAGGCAAGCCCGATTGGCTGGGCTTTACCGACATATACTGGATGAGCGTGCTGATCCCCGGTAACGATGCCGTGTCATCCGATTTCCGCAGCCAGGGCAGCGGGCTGTTCCGTGCAGACCTGCTTTACAAGCCGGTGGTTGTTGCTCCCGGTGCGCAAGCGATGCAGACTACGCGGGTTTTCGCCGGGGCCAAGGAAGGCACCGTACTTGATGCCTATGAGGCGGCTGGGGTAAAGAATTTTGGCCGCGCCATCGATTGGGGCTGGTTCTTCTGGTTTGAAAAGCCGATCTTCTGGCTGCTCAAGAACCTGTTCGCTTTGGCGGGGAACTTTGGTCTTGCGATCATCATGCTCACGGTAATCGTGCGCGGCGTAATGTTCCCGATCGCCCAGCGCCAGTTCGCATCAATGGCGGCAATGCGCGCCATCCAGCCGAAGATGAAGGCGCTGCAAGATCGTTATAAGGACGACAAGCAAAAGCTTCAGGAAGAAACCATGAAGCTGTACAAGGAAGAAGGCGTCAATCCGCTGGCCGGATGCCTGCCGATCTTCCTGCAGATCCCGGTGTTTTTCGCGCTGTACAAGGTGTTGACGCTGGCGGTCGAGATGCGCCACCGGCCCTTCTATGGCTGGATCCACGATCTTTCCGCGCCAGACCCTGCGCACTTCCTCAACCTGTTCGGCCTGCTGAACTTCACCCCGCCAAGTTTCCTTGCCATCGGCATACTGGCACTGCTGCTCGGCATCACGATGTGGGCGCAGTTCAAGCTCAATCCTTCGGCGCCCGATCCGATACAGCAGCAGATGTTCGCGATCATGCCGTGGATGATGATGTTCATCATGGCACCGTTCGCGGCGGGCCTGCTGATATACTGGATCACCTCAAACCTGCTCACCATCGCGCAGCAGAAGTATCTGTACATGCGGCATCCGCAATTGAAGGCGAACGTCGACAAGGAACGCGCGGACGTCGCTGCGGCGTCGAAGAAGCCGTGAGCGAGGAAGATGGCCGCGATTGGGAACTCGAAGGCCGCAGGCTCTTCTCTGGCCGGGTGGAATTCCTGAAATCAGCGCCGCGGTTGGAATTCCTGCCCGATCCGGACGTGCCGGAAATCGCCTTTGGCGGGCGGTCAAACGTCGGAAAATCGTCGCTGCTCAACGCGATCACTCTGCGCAAATCGATTGCCCGCGCTTCGGTTACACCGGGGCGCACGCAGGAGCTCAACTTCTTTGAAGTGGGTGAGCCGACCGCATTCCGGCTGGTCGATATGCCGGGCTATGGCTTTGCAAAGGCGCCGATCAAGGTGGTGGAGAACTGGCGGCGGCTGGTGCGCGATTTCCTGCGCGGGCGGGTTGTCCTCAAACGCACGCTGCTGCTGATTGATGCCCGCCACGGGGTCAAGCCGGTCGATGCTGAAATGATGAAGATGCTCGATGAAGCTGCGGTCGGCTACCGGCTGGTGCTGACCAAGGCCGACAAGATCAAGGCCAGCGAACTGGCTGCAGTGCTCGCCAGCACCCAAGCAGAAGCGCGCAAACATTCGGCTGCGTTTCCGGTAGTGCATGTCACCTCGTCGGAAAAAGGCATGGGGATCGACGAACTGCGCGCGGCGGTTCTGCAGGACGCTTTGGGCTGAAGTCTGGAGTTTTTCCGATTTACATCGTCTATTCCGGAAAAACTCTAG
>JANNZB010000435.1:0-5519 GCA_031410395.1 Novosphingobium sp. | reverse complement strand
CGGAAATTGAGTGTGTAAGGCTTGGGATCACCGCACCAATCCGGGACACTTGGGAGCTTGATCGATGTAGATGCGGCGCGCTATAAACCGTGCCATGCTTCTGCGTTCCGCCTTGTCCATTGTGTTGGCAATTGCCGCTATTTCCGCCCCCGTGTCTGCCGAAGATGGCAAGCCGCCGTTCTGGGCCTCAGTGCGAGTGAAGGAAATCAACATGCGTGTGGGCCCGGGCGAAAGCTACCGGATCAACTGGGTCTATCACCGCCCGCTGCTACCGTTGAAAGTGATGCGGGCCCAAGAGAACTGGTGGCTGGTGCAAGATCCTGGCGGCACGCGCGGTTGGGTGCTTTCCAGCCTGATGGCGAAAAAGCGGGGTGCGATTGTTCAGGGCGAAGGTTTAGCAGAGATGCACGAAAGCGCCAGCATCGCTTCGCGGCTACTGTGGCGTCTGGAACCGGGAATAACCGGCAAGCTGGGTGATTGTGATGCCGGATGGTGCAGGTTCGACCTCGACCAGAACCGCGGCGGCTGGGTTCAGCAGGACAGGTTGTGGGGCGCGGGGAACCTTTAACGGTCCGTCCGCGCCCGCCAACCAGATTACATTTTCATCGGCGCGACTGAAACGGTTACGCCCTTGTCGCTCGTGGCCTTGAAGCTGCCATCGGCGGCAGGGACAGTTTCGGTCCAGCATTCCGGACCTTCTTTCGGGCCCGATGGATCGAAGCAGATCTTGCCATCCTTATAGGTAACCAGTCCAGCCGTGGGCAGACCTTTGGGCGGCGTATCCTTGTACGAGCCATCAGCGTTGAGCGTGGTCATTCCGCCATCCTTGCCGTCGCTGGTGGTTACCTTGAAATCACCCAACGTATGCGAGGTGAGCACGGCCATTGCGCCTTCAGAAGCAACGGCACCATCAATAGCAACAACAGCGGTCGTGGCTTCAACAACGGGTTCGGATTTCTTGCACCCAGCAGTAGTGAATGCAAGAACAGCAATAACTGCAACAGACATAACATTGCGCATCAGAAAATCCCCTCTTTTGAACAGGAGATCGCAAGCTATCACGAGCGCCAGACCATGACCAGCGCCATGATTCTGGCGCCGCGGGTCACATCAGTTCAATCGCCACCGCCGTAGCTTCGCCGCCGCCAATGCAAAGCGAGGCGACGCCCCTCTTCAGCCCCTTGTGCTTCAGCGCGCCGATCAGCGTGGTGATGATCCGCGTGCCAGAAGCGCCAATTGGATGGCCAAGCGCAGTCGCGCCGCCATTTACGTTGACCTTGTCATGCGGGATGCCGAGATCGTGCATCGCAAACATCGCAACGCAGGCGAAGGCCTCGTTGATTTCGAACAGATCGACGTCAGCAATTTTCCAGCCCGCTTTGTCGAGCAGCTTGGTGATCGCGCCAACTGGAGCTGTGGTGAACTTGGCGGGTTCCTGCGCATGACCGGCCACAGCGACTATGCGGGCCACGGGGGTGAGCCCTTTGGCGTCAGCGAACGATTGCCGCGCCAGAACCACTGCCGCTGCACCATCCGAAATCGACGACGAAGATGCAGCAGTGATCGTGCCGTCCTTGGCGAAGGCGGCCTTCAGCGTCGGGATTTTGTCAGGGCGGCCCTTGCCGGGGGCCTCGTCGGTATCGACGATGACTTCGCCTGCGCGGGTTTTCACCGTCACCGGAACCAGTTCGCTGGCGAAAGCGCCGCTGGCGATTGCGGCCTTAGCTCGGGTCAGCGATTCGATGGTGTAGGCGTCCATTGATTCGCGGGTCAGCTGGTACTCGTCGGCAGAAACCTGCGCAAAGGAACCCATCGATCCGCCCTCGTAGGCATCTTCCAGCCCATCAAGGAACATGTGATCATAGGCGGTATCATGCCCGGCGCGCGCACCAGCGCGGTGCTTCTTGAGCAGGTAGGGTGCGTTGGTCATCGATTCCATGCCGCCGGCCACCAGCAGATCAATCGATCCCGATGCCAGCGCCTCTGCGCCCATGATCACCGTCTGCATGCCCGATCCGCAAACCTTGTTGACTGTGCTGGCTTCAACCGACTTCGGCAGCCCGGCCTTGATCGCCACCTGGCGGGCAGGGGCCTGTCCCAGACCAGCTGGCAAAACGCAGCCCATATAAATGCGCTCAATATCCGCGCCCGAAACGCCTGCGCGCTCAACCGCTGCCTTGACTGCCGTTGCGCCAAGATCGGTCGCCGCCACATCGGCGAAAACACCCGATAGGCCGCCCATCGGGGTGCGAGCATAGGACAGGATGACGATCGGATCGGAAGCGGAAATCTGCGCCATGGTGGGGCCTTTCGGAAATCTTGCCGTTATGTTGTGTGCGAATGGCGATAATGCTGCACTGCAATAATAGCAATGGGGGAAGGAATGTCATCGGTGCTGGTACCAGAGTGTTTAATCCAACTTACAAATCTCGTCATGCTGAACTCGTTTCAGCATCCATTAGGCCTCGCGCCCGGATGAAGAGGTTAAGCGCCAAACCACGAGGCAGTTCTGCGATTGCTGAGCGCCGAGCTTGAACCACGATGGATGCTGAAACGAGTTCAGCATGACGAAGCTGGTAAACGATATGAAGTCACGATCAGAATGCCCTCGCCAAGCCGGGGATGACGAACACATTCAGGACCTTCCCCCACTTGCGCCCCGCATCGCCGCGTCCTAGTGGCGCAGCAGGTCCTTGCGGGAGCGATTCCGCAGCATTGCGAGTCCCCGATGGTCAATCTGACAGAATACCTGCCCATCCTGATCTTCCTCGGCGTGGCGCTGGCGATTTCGACCGCGTTGGTGTTCCTGCCGATGGGACTTTCGTACCTTACCGGCACGCACAACCCCAATGCTGAGAAGAATTCGGAATACGAATGCGGCTTTCCTGCATTCGAAGATCCGCGCAGCCAGTTTGACGTGCGCTTCTACCTCGTCGCCATCCTGTTCATCGTCTTCGATCTTGAAGCCGCGTTCCTTTTTCCCTGGGCTGTCAGCCTGAAGGAAACTGGCTGGACCGGGTGGGTGACGATGATGGTGTTTATCGGCGAACTGGTCGTGGGCCTCGCCTATGCGTGGAAAAAAGGGGCGCTGGATTGGGAATGAGCACCGTGAATGCACCCCTTATTACGCCGTCAGCCGGACAAATCGTCAGCCCCGAGCAGGCCTTTTTCGATAGCCTCAATGCTGAGGTTGCCGACAAGGGATTTCTCGTCGTTGGCGCGGAAGAACTGTTCCAGTGGGCGCGCACCGGCTCATTGTGGTGGATGACCTTCGGGCTCGCCTGCTGCGCGGTGGAGATGATTCACGTTTCGATGCCGCGCTATGACATGGAACGTTTTGGCGTCGCCCCGCGCGCCAGCCCGCGCCAGTCAGACGTGATGATCGTCGCAGGAACGCTGTGCAACAAGATGGCCCCGGCGCTGCGCAAGGTTTATGATCAGATGTCGGACCCCAAGTACGTGATCTCGATGGGATCATGCGCCAATGGCGGCGGATATTATCATTATAGCTATTCCGTCGTGCGCGGCTGTGACCGGATCGTTCCGGTGGACATCTACATTCCGGGTTGCCCGCCGACTGCCGAAGCATTGCTTTATGGCGTGATGCAGTTGCAGCGGAAAATCCGGCGCATTGGGGCATTGGAGCGGTGAGTAGCTCGGCTAAATTCCTTCCCGAAGCGGGGAGGGGGCCCAACCAAAGGATGGGGGTGGGGGCTATCCCCAACCCGCCAACTTGCGTCCCGAGGCCAGCCCCCTCCGTCTCGCCTTCGGCGATCCACCTCCCCGTGCCGGGGAGGATTTTGGCATGACCATCGTCCATTCCGCCCCCAAATTCACTTCTAACGATGGCGTCATCGAAACCCTCACCAAGGCGCTCGGCACCTCCGTGCTCGTCTCAACCGAACTCTACGGCGAAGTGATTCTCACGGTAAACCGCGACACAATCGAGGCTACGCTCCGCACCCTGCGCGATGACCACCAGTATCAGCAGCTGATGGAAATCGCCGGCGTCGATTACCCAGACCGGGCCGAGCGCTTCGAAGTGGTGTACATGCTGCTCAGCCTGACCAAAAACCACCGCGTAATGGTCAAGGTCAACGCCTCCGAAGCCACCCCCGTTCCCACCGTCACCACGTTGTGGCCGGTCGCCGGATGGCTCGAGCGTGAGGTGTTTGACATGTACGGCGTGTTGTTCTCGGACAACACCGATCTGCGCCGCATCCTCACCGACTATGGCTTTGAAGGCCACCCGCAGCGCAAGGATTTCCCGCTCACCGGCTATCAGGAACTGCGCTATTCCGAGGAAGAAAAGCGCGTTGTCTATGAGCCGGTCAAGCTGGCGCAGGATTTGCGGCAGTTTGACTTCATGAGCCCTTGGGAAGGCGCGGACTACGTGCTGCCGGGTGATGAAAAGGCGGATACAATCCCGCCCGCACCGGCTCCGGTGGCGACCAAGCCTGAAACCAGCGGTACGCCCAAGGTGGATACTCCCAAGACCACCGCGACAACCGCCGATACTGGCGCGGGAGCGGCGGCAAACGGCGCGGCATCAAAGCGTGTTGCCGGTGCAAAGGGCACGCCCGTTGCGACCACCATTCCCGGACCCGGCGCGCCTGAACCCACCGAAAGCCGTCCCGCCCGCAAACCCCGCGCCAAAAAGTCGGAAGGCGGCCTGCCATGAGCCTCTCCCTCGAATCCTCGCCCACCACCACCGGGGAGCACATCCCCAACTACACGATCAACTTCGGCCCGCAGCACCCCGCCGCGCATGGCGTGCTGCGCATGGTGATGGAGCTTGACGGCGAGATTATCGAACGGATCGATCCGCATATCGGCCTGCTCCATCGCGGCACCGAAAAGCTGATTGAGCACAAGACCTATCTGCAGGCGCTGCCCTATTTCGATCGGCTTGATTATTGCAGCCCGCTGGCGATGGAGCACTCCTATGTTCTGGCCATCGAGAAGCTGCTCAACATCGAAGTGCCGATCCGCGCGCAATACCTGCGCGTGCTGTTCGCCGAGCTGACCCGTATCTGCAACCACATGCTCAACCTCGGCAGCCATGTCATGGACGTCGGCGCGATGACGCCGAACCTGTGGCTGTTCGAGATTCGCGAGGACTGCCTCAACTTCTTTGAGCGCGCTTCGGGCGCGCGCATGCACATGGCATGGTTCCGCCCGGGCGGCGTGCATCAGGACGTGCCGCTCAAGCTGCTGACTGACATTGCCGACTGGCTCGACACCCGCCTGCCGACTCTGTTCAACGATGCGATGAGCCTGGTGGTCGACAACCGAATCTTCAAACAGCGCAATGTCGATATTGCCACGGTGAGCAAGGAAGACGCGTTGGCATGGGGCTTCTCCGGCCCGATGATCCGCGGCAGCGGCATCGCGTGGGATCTGCGCAAGGCGCAGCCCTATGACGTTTACGCCAAGATGGACTTTGAAATTCCCATTGGCACACGCGGCGATTGCTATGACCGGTTCATGGTCCGCGTCGAGGAAGTGCGCCAGTCGGC